>JAQUHG010000138.1 GCA_028683735.1 Tolumonas sp.
TACATTATGCGAAATTGACTATACTTCTAATATTGACACCAACAACGCCGCTAAACGCCGTTGTTGGTCTACAAAATGAAATCACTCAATACCGCTCAAACGGTTAATTTGTTTTCTGGCTGCAGTTTCATGCCGTTCAGTTTTACTGACATGTAAATATTGTGATGTTGTGTCAATGCTGTCATGTCCGGCATCCGCTTGCACATGCGCTAACGGTCGGCCATTTAAATTGATGTCATGCGTAATGCCAGTATGACGAATACTGTGTGGCGTCATTTGCCGTATTTCCTGAGCGTCTTGTTCAAAACCATCTTCCAACGCCAGGTCTGCTGCAGTCTGGATCAGATAATTGATTTCATCACGGATCTGACGGATCCCAAGATTAGCGTTCAGTAACCCAACATCACGACCACGGCCAGCTGCTTTATGACGCATAAATAATGGAATGCTTTCATTCGGTGCTGGCAATGCTGATAAGCCCAAATATGCTCGATAACGTTGTAACGCAGTAATTAATTGATTTGAAACTGCAACCGTTCTGCGCTTACCGCCTTTACTTACTGGAATAAAAAAGCCCCAGACACCGGTATGGTTATCACGCCGGAATTGCCCCATAACCGGTGAAAAACCAGGCCTTGCCGCCACTTCTGAAATACGCAGATAACAGCTATACATTAAGCTGACTAAAAAGAGCGTCCGTTCATGTTGTTCCGGCTGCTCATTAGCCAGTTTTTCTGCCGCAGACATCACGTAAGACCACTGTAATTCACTGAATGATTTGATGTTTTCATCATCATCCATCCCTTGATTTCTCAGGGGTTGCGAGGCAAATCGGCTATGACGCATCCACATCATAGCTGGGTTACGTTCGGTATATTCTTCGTTAATCAAATAACCGTAAAATGCAGATAATATGGCAATTTTGGTTTTTAAAGCCTTATCACTGAGACGATATGGCAATACCTGATTATTCTCTTTTTTACCTAAAAAAGGACGCCATTGCGGATTGGGCGCTCGCTCACCCCACTCTTTAATGGTGACAAATTGCGCAACATTGCGATATGCAATCAGCTCTGCGGGCGGATCCAGGCAATACTCAACATAACGATTCATCATCCGACGGTTAATTTCGGCCAAAGAAATACCTTCCACATCAAAACACCAATGTAAAAACGTGGTTAATTCGCTGCGATAGGTTTTGTAATTGTTCTCGTTAAAGCGCTGTTCAGAAAGCCAATCAACAGCATGCTCATAAACTAAGGCGGCATCATTGACTTGATCTATGGTTATTGTAGCCAGATGCTGATTTACGCTGGGGTTTCCGTCATCCAGATACAGAATAGCGTCAAATAATGGAATAACGGGGGGTAAGTCCTGCATAAAACATCCTGATAATTACTTATATTTCAATTATATATCAACAGACAACATTAATGCCGATAAATTGCGTTATCGGCATTAATGTATCAATGAAATCTTATAAAAATCACATCGATCGCTGTCCGCCCTCTTTAGCAGAAAATGTTATGATATAAATTCAGCTATAGATGATTCACTACGATAATTTCCACAAATCATTCGGCCGGAGTTTCCCCAGCATGTTTCAACACGTAGACATCTACCCAGGCGACCCTATTCTTTCGCTGGTAGACACATTCAAAAAAGACCCCCGCTCTCACAAAGTTAATCTCGGCATTGGTATCTATTACGATGAAGCGGGCCTGATCCCTGTTTTAGGTTCTGTACAAAAAGCCGAATCAGAAATAGCGCAAACTGTCACCCCTCGCCCCTATTTACCGATGGAAGGTGCACCTGTTTATCGCAAAGCGGTGCAGGAATTACTTTGGGGGGCCGATCATGCAGCACTGAAAGCCGGCCGCATCGTTACTATTCAAACGCTGGGTGGTTCAGGTGCGTTAAAAGTAGGTGCTGATTTCCTGCACCGTTACTTCCCGCAAAGTGAAGTATGGGTGAGCGACCCGACATGGGATAATCACCACGCTATTTTCCAGGGTGCTGGTATCAATACACACACCTACCCTTACTATGATGAAACAACCGGTGGTGTTCGTTTTAACGACATGCTGGAAATGTTCCGCACGCTGCCACTGAAAAGCATCGTGTTACTGCACCCATGCTGTCATAACCCGACCGGTGTCGATCTTTCGCCACAACAATGGGAAGCATTGCTGCCAGTCATTAAAGAACGTGAGCTGATCCCATTCCTGGACATCGCTTATCAGGGCTTTGGCGACAGCATTATTGAAGATACGTTTGCTGTGCGCATGTTAACCGAGGCAAATATCAGTTTCTTCGTCAGCAACTCTTTCTCTAAAAACCTGTCACTGTATAGCGAACGCTGTGGTGGTTTATCCGTGGTTTGTCCAACAGCGGAAGAAGCCGATCGCGTATTAGGTCAATTAAAACTGACGGTACGTAAAATCTACTCCAGCCCACCAAGCCATGGCGCACAAGTCGTTTCTTCTGTACTGACGCAATCTGAGTTACGATCAGCATGGGAACAGGAAGTCGCTGAAATGCGGGATCGTATTAAAGCAATGCGCCAGAAATTGTATGAAACCTTAACCGCAAAAGTTCCCGGTAAAGATTTTAGTTACATGATCACGCAACGTGGTATGTTCAGCTACACCGGTTTGACACCAGAGCAAGTTGATCGTCTGCGCGAAGAATTTGCTGTTTATCTGGTAAGAACGGGTCGTATGTGTGTTGCGGGCCTGAATTCCAGCAATGTTGAGTATGTTGCCAATTCAATGGCCGCCGTGCTGCAAGATTAGTATGTAATATACTGCCGGGATGTCCGTCTTTACACGGTGTCCCGGTGAATCAAATCTGTCTCTTCGATAAGTTGTCACAATCTTATTCCACTTTTATCCCCAGAAATTGTGGATAACCTACCCTTCGGCACTGACTAAACACATCATCGATAAACCATCCCTCGGAAAACCTTTCTATAAAATAGAAAGATAGCGCCTATTTTATGCCATTTATTTCTTTTAAATAGAATATATAGTGACTATCAACACATAATGCCCACACCGAGGTATAAATAATGAGCAATGTTTTAGTAATTCAATCAAGTATTCTTGGCCCTTACTCTCAATCAACCAAATTGCTGGATAATTTTGCTGTTGAATGGAAACAAAAACACCCTGCTGACAACATCGTTGTTCGCGATTTAGCTGGTGAACCATTGCCAGTGCTGGATGGCGAAATCATTGCAGCACTGGGTGGTAATGGCGAACTGAATGAACGTCAAAAGGCGGCGGCAGAACTTTCTTTAGCACTGATTGAAGAAGTAAAAACAGCCGATTACGTTGCGATTGCAGTGCCAATGTATAACTTTGGTATTCCAGTTCAACTGAAAACTTGGATCGACCTGATTTGTCGTGCTGGCATCACCTTCTCTTACACTGAAACCGGCCCGCAAGGTCTGTTGACTGGCAAGAAAGTGCTGATTGTAACAACTACTGGCGGTGCTCATCGTAATACCGCGACCGATCTGGCTCTGGCTCACGCACAAACCGTATTGAGTTTCGTGGGTCTGAAAGACATTACTGTTGCTTATGCAGAAGCATTGGCGATGGGCCCTGAAGCTCAGGAACGTGGTCTGACTGATGCGACTAATGCTATTCAGGCGTTTATTGCCGCACATTAATTAATGTTATGCTGAGGGAAGTCATTCTTTCCTCGGCATTTTTTATGACCTCTACTGCACATTCCGCTTTTCGTTCCGCTATTGAAGCCTACATTTCTCAACATGCTCTTCCCATCGATAAATACAGTCATCAGCCTCGTCTCTATGCACTAGCTTTAACTCTGGCACAAACAGCACAATTTTCATTTGATGATGATATTTTACATGCCGCTGTCTGGTTGCATGATTTAGGCGTATTTGAAGGCCACCGCCCGGTTAACCCTGCTTTATTGGCAAGCTGGGATAATGTGGCTTATGCCTGTCGAGTGATTCCAGAGTTATTGCAGCAGTGGAACTTCCCTGCTGAAAAAATTCCGGCGGTAATTGATGCCATTGAGCAGCATGCGGCTCATTGCCAACCGACTACACCAGAAGCCATGCTGTTACATGACGCTGATCTGCTGGAGCAATTAGGTGCGGTCGGCATCATGCGCACACTGTGTAAAGTCGGGCGCGATACCCGTTATGCCAAACACGGTTCGGCCGTAAAAGTGTTGGAAAAGGCACTTGAACTGCCTGCTTTCTTGCTGTTACCAGCCGCACAATCACTGGCTGAACAACGCGTTAATCTGCTGCACCACTTCTTGTCATCACTTGCAGATGAAACATTTAATGTCGATTTTTGACGGTTTCGTAAGCTTCTGCAAAGTGGATCACAGGGGGTGGCGGATTTATTTGACCAACCTCTACCTTTAAAAAAGCAATAAATGGTTATATGAGCTTGTGTTGATGAAGTTAAAAACTCCAGATACAAGCAGTGGGTGTCAGCATAATCAGAAAGATAAGTGTACTGACATTCGTATCATGAGCACATTAGTGACGAGTAGTATTTATGCATCCAAGACATTCTGTGATTTTAGAGCTGGTGAACAGCTCAGGGCGGATCAGTGTGGTTGATTTATCCACGCAGCTAGGCGTTTCTGAAGTGACGATCCGACAAGATCTGACACAACTGGAAAATCAGGGTTTTTTGAAACGGGTTCATGGCGCAGCGACCGTGCTCGACAGTGAGGACCCGGAACATCGCTTGTGGGCAAACAGTAAAGTAAAACAAGACATCGCCGCGTATGCCTATTCCCTCATTAAGCGTGATGATTGTGTATTAATTGAAGGTGGCAGCGTCAACGTCATGCTGGCCAAGTTGTTGGCTGAACGCGCCGATATCACGATCATCACATCAAGCTCTTATATCGCACATCAGCTACGCGCCAGCAAAGCAGAAATCATATTGTTAGGTGGTCAATATCAAACCAGCAGCGAAAGTCTGGTCGGCCCGTTGACTCGTTTATGTATTGAACACGTGCATTTCAGTAAAGCATTTATTGGCGTTGATGGCTTTGATACTCAGACTGGGTTTACAAACCGGAACATGATGCGGGCTGATATTGCTAATGCCATTTTGAATAAACGGCAGGAAGTGTTTGTCCTGACGGATTCCAGTAAATTTGGTCGTATTCATCCGGCAGCTATTGGCCCAACCTCCATGATAAAACATGTGATCACAGATAAAAATGCACCGGACAGCTCATTAAAATGGCTGACACAACAAGGTGTGCAAGTTCACCTGATTTAAATGAATTGAGAGCAAAAAAAGCCCCGAAAGGGGCTTTAATCTTGGTCGATACGGCTGGCAACCGCACCTTGCTGCGTTTTATATTTCGCATTCGTGCGTTTGTTATAAGGGCGCGCGGCTGAACCTGACATAGTCTCAAAGTTCAGAGCCCCAATCACCATGCCTGGGCGCAATGCTAACGGCAGACGACCACCGTTATAAAACTCAAGCACAATGCGGCCAGACCAACCCGGATCGATACGATGTGCGGTCACATGCACCATCAACCCCAGTCGGGCTAAAGAGGAACGACCATCTAACCAACCGACAATGTTGTCTGGCAATGTGACTGATTCATGCGTCACGGCCAGCGCTAATTCACCAGGGTGAAGAATAAAGACATCACTATCGTTAATATAAATTTCATCACTCATTACACGATCAATGGCGGCAGAAACTTCTTCTTTCGGGCCACTCAAATCGATATACGGTGCGGTATGAGCCTGAAAAACCCGGAACTCATTACCGAGCAACACATCAACACTGACGCCACTGATTCGTGAACTGTCAGGACGCGGCTCAATCACGATTTTACCTTCTTCAAGGTGTTGTTCTATGTCGCGATCACAAAGACGCATGTTTTCTCCAGAATAAATAATCAGCTCAGCAGTAAATGACGGATCCGCGATTTCAACATTTCAATCGCGATACGGTTACGACCGCCTCGGGGAATAATAATATCGGCGTATTGCTTCGATGGCTCGATAAATTGCAAAAACATCGGTCGCACTGTTTTTTGATACTGTTCCAGCACGGAGTCCATGGTTCTGCCACGTTCCTGAACGTCTCTTGCCAAACGGCGAACCAGACAAATATCCAATGGTGTATCCATAAAAATACTGACGTTCAGCAATTTACGTAGTGTGGAATCGTTAAGCAGCAAAATCCCTTCCACGATAATGATCCGTTTCGGGGTAAAGTGTAGCGTTTGTTCTGTGCGGGTATGCTCTGAATAGGAGTAGGTTGGAATATCAACCGCCTTCCCTGCTATCAATTGTTTCAGATGCTCAGCTAACAGCGCATGATCGAAGGCACTCGGGTGATCATAATTTGTCTTCACCCGCTCAGACATCGGCAGATGACTTTGATCCTTGTAATAGCAATCTTCCGTGATAACACCAATCTGATCTTCACCCAGTTCAGCCGTCAGTTCATTGTAGATAGTTCTGGCGATCAAACTCTTACCTGACGCGGATGCACCAGCAATACCTATAATTACGCACTCGGGTTGCTTATCAGACATGGATCGTTCTCTTTTCGCTATTTTAAGCGGCGCATTATATATAAATTGCCGCTTGAAATAACATGCCATTACCTAGCGATTAACAGCAAAAATCGTGCTTGGCTCGGTTTTTCCTGAAAAATAAAGCGAAGCCGCGATTTTTCGGGCGATCTTCTGATAATTAACGGCCAGTTTACTGTGTGGTTCTGCAACGACAATTGGTACACCATCATCGCTTTGTTCGCGGATATGGATGTGTAATGGCACTTGTCCCAGCAACTGCACACCTTGTTGCTGTGCCATTTTAATCCCGCCACCTTCGCCGAAAATCATCTCTTTGTGTCCACACTTGCTGCAGACGTGGTAACTCATATTTTCAATCACACCTAACACCGGAATATTCACTTTTTCGAACATGGAGATACCTTTACGGGCATCAATTAATGCCAGATCCTGCGGTGTCGTGATCACCACTGCGGCGGTTGTTGGCACCTGTTGCGCAATCGTCAGCTGAATATCCCCGGTTCCCGGCGGTAAATCGGCAATCAGATAATCCAGATCACCCCAACGGGTATCATACAAAATCTGAGACAATGCTTTACTTGCCATCGGGCCACGCCAGACCGCGGCTTCATGTTCCGGCACTAAAAAACCAATACTGTTACATACCACGGAATGCGCTTTAACTGGGCGCATGTATTTTTCATCAATAATTTCAGGATGCGCGTTGGGTTTGCCCAACAATAAAGGGATCGACGGACCATAAATGTCTGCATCTAATAAACCGACCCGAGCCCCTTCCTGATGTAATGCCAATGCCAGATTAACCGCGGTCGTTGATTTACCCACACCACCCTTTCCAGAACTTATGGCGATCAAATTACGCACCCCGGGAATGGGCGGCACCGTATTTTGACGGGCGATACTTTCGACCATGATATCGGTTTGCCAATCTATACGGCTAATATCAGCGACCTGACGAATGCGTTCATCTAACAGCGTTTGGATCTCTTCTCCCCACGATGATCCGGCAAACGGTAACTGAATATGAATATGCAGTTTGCGATCAACAAGTTCGATTTTTTTTACAAAACCGGACGACAGTAAATCCTTCTCCCAGGCTGCAGGTTTAAATTCACTTAACAGCTGGCGTACAGTTTCAATCACAAAGACCCCCTTGATGGAGCAAATCATAGATTAATGCGCGAGATAACAGCCATTGAGCCTAGGCAGTCAGAGCGTAATTCAGGTAACATTGCCATTATTTTCATTCAAAACAAAGTCAGAACACTATGTCGAGCGCATCAAGAAATATTCTGGTTACCTGTGCCTTACCTTACGCCAACGGTTCTATTCATCTCGGACATATGCTGGAACATGTCCAGGCTGATATCTGGGTTCGTTTTCAACGCATGCGCGGGCATAACATTCATTTTATCTGTGCCGATGATGCCCACGGCACACCAATTATGCTCAAAGCGCAGCAACTGGGCATTACCCCCGAAGAAATGATTGCGGCTGTTTCCGAAGAGCATCAAACCGATTTCGCGGGTTTCAAAATCAGTTTTGATAACTATCACTCTACTCACAGCGATGAAAATCGTCACTTCTCTGAATTGATCTATACGAAGCTGAAAGAGAATGGGTTCATCAAGAGCAAGACTATTTCTCAACTGTACGATCCGGAAAAGAATATGTTCCTGCCGGATCGCTTTGTGAAAGGCACTTGCCCGAAATGTAAAGCAGCCGATCAATACGGTGATAACTGTGAGGTTTGCGGTGCAACCTACAGCCCGACTGAACTGATTAATCCAAAATCAGCGGTGTCTGGTGCTACACCGGTCATGAAAGAAACTGAACATTTCTTCTTTGATTTGCCACAGTTCGCCGACATGCTACAGGCATGGACGACATCAGGTGCTTTGCAGGAAGAGATCTCAAACAAACTGAACGAATGGTTTACTTCGGGTTTGCACCAGTGGGATATCACCCGTGACGCCCCATATTTCGGCTTTGAAATTCCTGGCGCACCAAACAAATTCTTCTATGTATGGCTAGACGCCCCAATCGGTTACATGGGTTCTTTCAAAAACCTGTGTGACAAACGCGGTGATATCGATTTTGACGCCTTCTGGGG
>JAQUHG010000139.1 GCA_028683735.1 Tolumonas sp.
ATGCTTATGCTTGCGGCCATTGTGATCCCGTTTTTGTTTACACACCTGATGCATAAACCGGGGTTGCGCTGATGTGGCCTCGCTTATTATCAGGCGCGGTGCTGGGGTTTCCACTATCCGCTGTGTTGTGTGGGTTGTTGGCCTATATTCCACCGGGTAACTGGCAATCCCTTTGGGTGCCGGCATTGCTGCTGTTTTTCCCATGCTGGATTGTTCTTACGGGCTGGGCTTTGGCGCAACGACCTAAAAAAACATTAATCTGGCTGGGTTCAGCCAATGCAATCTTGATTCCGCTATTTCTTTCATTGAAACATTTTCATCTGGTTGGTTAATCATGGCGATGCCATCTTCTGATATCTCTGTTTTTCGTCGTTTACATACCTGGATTGGTCTGATTGCTGGCATGGTGTTGTTTGTGGCTTTTTATGCCGGTGTGCTCACGCTGTTTCGTGGCGAAGTCACTCAATGGCAGCAACCGGAATTACGCGTACAGACAACTGCAACACCAGCCGAATATCAGCTATGGCTGGATCGTTTTATCGCGTTAAATCCGCAAGCCCGTGATGAATTTTGGATGATCTTGCCGGGTGAGCACGAAGCGCAATTGCGTTTTATGTGGATGGAAGCTGGTAAACATGGCCGGCAGATGGTCACGCAATCAGAATTGCAGTCAAGGGAGGATGAAAAACAGGAAACGAGTGAACTGGCGCATTTAATCAATGAAGTGCATTTCTCTCTGGCCATTCCCGGTATGACGGGCCGAACATTTTTAGGTGTGATCAGTCTGCTCTACGGGTTAGCGCTGGTGACCGGTATTGTGATTCATTTACCGCGCTTGACGAAAGATTTCTGGTTATTACGCAAACAACAAGGCGAGCGCCGGCATTGGCTTGATCTGCATAATTTGATTGGTGTGATCAGCCTGCCTTTTCATCTGATATTTGCCTGGACCGGTGCAATCTGGGGATTATCAGCACTGCTGTATGCTCTGTTTAACAGTGTCGTTTTTGATCAGCAACTTTATGCCGCCACCGGGCAAACCTTTATGCCAATGAGCAGTGTGCAGCGAACGGGTGTCGTGCAAGCGCCTCTTTCCGCAGAACTCTTGTTGCGGAAATTGCCGAATACAGCGGAATTCACACCAAAATGGCTGCATTACAAAAATTATGGTGATAGCTCGGCGCAAGTTGAAATTGTCGCGCAGCAAGAAAAACAACTAAGCCAAAGTAAACTGATTGTGTTGAATGCAACTACGGGCCAGGTATTGCAAGATCAGACTGGTGATAACGAATCGTTAAACCACAGCATGATGATGGGGCTTTATTCCCTGCATTTTGGCGACTTTGGTGGCATAGCTATTCGACTGCTTTATGCCGTATTGGGCATTGGCGGCTGTTTTCTGTTTTATTCCGGCAACCAGCTTTGGATCAATGCTCAGCTGAAAAACCGACAAGTTAAAGTTCAGCGACAAGGCATCGTTATGGCCAAATTGACCAATGGTTTTTGCATCGGTTGTTGTATGGCTATCTCGTCGTTATTTGTCTTTTCCGCCGTAATGGCGGAGCATCCGAATATCGCCACGTTACAGACCAAAGCCTTTTTTATCGTGTGGGGCATAACGATGCTTTACAGTTTTATTCGCCCGATTGTGCAAGGGCGAAGCGAACTGCTCTATGGCTGCGCGGGTATCACCTTTTTTATCCCGTTGGTGGATTTATGGGTTAACCATAATCAGTTGTTTGCCGGGTTTATCACTTTAAAAACGGCATTTCTTTGGGTGGATCTGGCAGCGCTTCTCTATGCTTTGGTGTTTTGGCGACTAGCGCAACGTGCGACTCGTTATGTTATGGATTTTTCAGGTAATATAGCCCGATGCTGACATCATTGATGTTAAGACCGGGAGTCGTGAGTGAGCGAGCTAACCAACCGTAAACGTTCTTATGCCACCATTCGGGATGTAGCTGCCAAAGCGAAGGCAGGGAAAACCAGTATTTCGCGTTATCTGAATGGTGAGTTTCATCTGTTATCGGATGATCTGCGGCAGCGGATTGAAAGTGCCATACAAGAACTGGAATACCGCCCTAATCAAATGGCGCGCAGCCTGAAATATGGCCGCACGCGGCTGATAGGCCTGATCATCGCCGATATCAGTAATCCGTTTTCGGTCGAAGTTTTAAAAGGTGTTGAGTCTGAGTCGATCAAACAGGGTTTCATGACGGTGGTCTGTAATGCCCGCAACAGTATTGAGCTGGAATGTGAATTCCTGAATTTGCTGAATGGTTATCGGGTCGATGGCCTGATCATCAACTCCGCGGGTATCAATGCGCATTTTCTGCAGGCGCTGAAAGCGACCACACTGCCTTTTGTTTTGCTCGATCGAAAAATCGATGATTTCCCCTGTGACATGGTGGGGCTGGATAACCCACAAGCTGCACGATTAGCCACCAATCACCTGATTGAGCAAGGCTTTGAGGCGTTGTTATTCCTGACGGAACCGGTTCGTTATATCAGTGCGCGGCAAGAGCGCCTGCAGACATTTCATCAAATGTTGGAACAACATCCGCATATCAAAGGGGAAGGCCATGAAGTGGTATTGCCAGCCCCGGATGAAATTGAACGCCTGATTGCGGAGTTCTGCGTAAATCACCGTGGTATGCGTAAAGCCGTGATCGCGGCCAATGGCGTGCTGACCTTACAAGTAGCCCAAGCACTCAGTCGTCTGGGGCTGAACTGGGGTTCTGATATCGGTTTTTTAAGTTTTGATAATCTGGAATGGGCTGCTTTGGCTGGTAAAGGCATCACCTCAGTTTCGCAACCAACGTCGGAAATGGGGCGAAAAGCGGTGACTTGTCTGTTAGATAAACTCGATAAGCCCGATCATCCGCCAGCACAATATCTGTTTAATGGTGAGCTGATTATTCGTGGTTCGACGACGCTATAGATTGGCTTTAAATATCTCCGGCCAATGCAGCCGGAGATCAGCGTCCTAATCAGGTATTAAATTGAATTTGTAAATGTTCGGGTAATAACGTCCTGCTGTTGTTCACGAGTCAGTGAATTGAAGCGAACGGCATAACCAGACACTCGGATGGTCAGCTGAGGATATTTCTCTGGATGATCAACTGCATCCAACAACATCTCTCTGTTCAGCACGTTGACGTTAAGATGCTGCCCACCTTCAATGCTCTCTTCATGATGGAAATATCCATCCATTAATGCAGCAAGATTTGTTTTCAGGGCATGAACTTCTTTGCCGAGGGCATTAGGCACGATGGAGAACGTGTACGAAATACCATCTTTGGCATAAGCAAACGGCAGTTTAGCCACCGAGGATAAAGAAGCCACGGCTCCCTTTGTATCACGGCCATGCACTGGGTTTGCGCCTGGGCCAAACGGGGCACCGGCACGACGTCCATCCGGTGTATTACCGGTTTTCTTGCCATATACAACATTTGATGTAATCGTCAAAACCGATTGAGTCGGCACCGCTTTACGATAGGTCGTTAATTTTTGAATTTTCTGCATAAATTTAGACACTAAATCGCAGGCAATATCATCAACCCGAGGATCATTATTCCCAAATTGAGGGTATTCACCTTCTACCTGAAAATCGACAATAAGATCATTTTCATCACGAACCGGTTTAACCTTCGCAAATTTAATGGCAGATAATGAATCTGCGACCACTGATAAACCGGCGATACCGCAAGCCATGGTTCGATAGACATCCCGGTCCATCAACGCCATCAGTGATGCTTCATAACTGTATCGATCATGCGAGTAGTGAATAATATTTAAGGCAGTTATATATTGCTTCGCGAGCCAATCCATCAACATGTCAAAACGCGGCATGACATCATCAAAACTTAAATATTCCGATGTTACTTTAGGAATATCGGGGCCGATTTGTACTTTCAATTTCTCATCAAATCCGCCGTTGATGGCATACAACAACCCTTTAGCTAAATTAGCTCTGGCACCAAAAAACTGCATGTGTTTACCGACAATTTGTGGGCTCACACAGCAGGCAATTGCATAGTCATCATTATTAAAATCGGAACGCATCAAATCGTCATTTTCATATTGGATTGACGAGGTATCGATGGAGACTTTGGCGGCAAATAATTTGAATGGTGTTGGTAGTTGCTCTGACCAGAGAATGGTTAAGTTAGGCTCTGGTGCCGCGCCCATATTGTAAAGTGATTGCAAATAACGGAAGGTTGTCTTCGTTACTAACGTGCGACCATCGGTGCCCATTCCTGCCATTGACTCAGTTGCCCAAATAGGGTCGCCAGAAAACAGTGAATCGTATTCAGGGGTTCTCAGGAAACGAACCATACGTAGTTTCATGATGAAATGATCGACCAGTTCCTGTGCTTGCGTCTCAGTGATCACGCCATTTTTCAAATCACGATCGATGTATACATCAAGGAAGGTCGATGTGCGACCTAAGGACATTGCTGCGCCATTTTGTGATTTTACGGCGGCAAGATAACCAAAATAGGTGAACTGAATGGCTTGTTGAGCATTGATCGCGGGTGATGACATATCAACACCATAAACTAAACCCATACGACGAATATCTTCTAACGCATGAATTTGGTCCGCCAACTCTTCGCGTAATCTCAGCGTCTCTTCGACATGTTCGCCTGCTTCTAATTCAGCTTGGGTCGAATTATATTGATCTTTCTTATCTTTGATCAGTATATCAATGCCATAGAGTGCTATTCGGCGATAGTCACCGATGATCCGTCCACGCCCATATGCGTCGGGTAATCCGGTGATAATGCCTGATTTACGGCAGGCTATAATTTCGGGGGTATATAATTCAAAGCAAGCTTGATTGTGGGTTTTGCGGTATTCGGTAAATGTTTTTTCTACATTAGGATCTAGTTTACGCCCATAGACTTCGCATGATGTTTTAACCATTCGAATGCCACCATTGGCAATGATGCCGCGTTTGAGAGGAGCATCTGTTTGCAGGCCAACTATTTTTTCCAGTGTTTGATCAATATAACCGGCACCATGAGAGGTGATGGTTGATGGCAGATCTGTATCGAAATCAATCGGTGCATGTGTCCGGTTTTCTTCTTGAATCCCCAGCAGCACCTGATCCCAGAGCTTAAGCGTGGATGTCGATGGCCCCGCTAAAAAGGACTCATCGCCCTCATAAGGCGTATAGTTTTTTTGAATAAACGCTCGTACATCGACTTCCGATTGCCATGTCCCTTCAGCAAAACCGGTCCATGCGTTGTTTGATACTTCATAGGTAGTTTTCATTCAATAACTCCATAGTAGTGTTAACGTAAATCCTGAAATATAGACCGATCGTCTATTAATGGATAAAAAATTTTCCGTTCTCAATTTGGCTGAAAAATCCATTCATATGAGTCTTAACTTCATCACCACGATGGATGTGAATAGGATCAGCTAACTGGAGTGGAATTATAGACCGACCGTCTATTTAATGGTGGTACGGTAAAGCGAATTAACCATACAGTCAATAAGTCTTTAATCTTCAGGTTGCTTCATTTCGCATGAGGAACACTAAAAATTTTGCAAAATTCGCATTTATTTTGTGCCAAAAAGCAGCCAAATTGATAAGATAGCCGCAGAGATATATAGACGATTGGTCGAAAATAAAATCATGAGCGAAAATGTTGCCGTTGCTCGGCGGGGCCGGCCCCCTAAAAAGAATGCCGAAAGCGAAGATATCCGCGCCATGTTAATTCGCAGTGGCACAGTCGCTTTAACGGAAAATAGCTTTGCTACCGTGGGTATCGACGGCATTTTAAGATCGGTCGGGGTTCCTAAAGGCTCGTTTTATTATTATTTCGAGAGTAAAGAGCAGTTCGGATTAGCGGTGCTGGATAGCTACGCAGGTTATTTTGCGCATAAATTGTCTAAAACGATGGGCAATAAAACCCTGCAACCACTGGCGCGGATTATCGCTTTTCGTGATAGCGCGAAAGAAGGGATGGCTCGTTATGACTATAAACGCGGCTGTATCGTGGGTAATCTTGCTCAGGAAATCGGTGTGTTACCTGAAGTATTCCGAGACAGATTGAAAAGTATTTTGGATACATGGCAAGCAATCGCCCGTGATTGTCTTAACGATGCGATTGCTGATAACACAATCAATGCGAGCGCTAACACGACCGAGCTGGCCGAGTATTTTTGGACAGGTTGGGAAGGCGCCGTCATGCGGGCAAAACTGCTTGCGAGCCCAGAACCACTGGATGTATTTATTAAACATTTTTTGGCGGGATTGCCCCGCTAATTTTTTTCAAATTAACTAGACGATCAGTCTATATTGAGGCGTTATGTATAAAGCTATTGTCGTCAACAAAGACCCAGCAGGTTATCACTGTGAACTCAAAACAGTAGAAGACGAGACCTTGCCGCAAGGGGATGTCACGATCCAAGTGCAATATTCATCGTTGAATTATAAAGATGGATTAGCTATTTCAGGTAAAGGTCCGATCATCCGACAGTTTCCTATGGTGCCGGGGATCGATCTGGCGGGGACAGTTCTTCATTCCGACTCATCTGCTTTTTCAGTGGGTGAGCCTGTTGTATTAACTGGCTGGGGGGTTGGTGAAAAACACCCCGGTGGGCTGGCACAAAAAGCTAGAGTGAATAGTCAATGGTTAATTAAGAAGCCGGAGTCGCTCACAATGCAACAGGCGATGGCTGTCGGAACGGCAGGTTTCACAGCGATGTTGTGTGTGAATGCGTTAGAAAAACAGGGTATAACACCAGAGAAAGGTAGTGTGCTTGTTACGGGGGCGAATGGCGGGGTTGGTGCATTTGCTGTGAGTTTCCTTTCTCGGCTTGGCTATAAGGTTGTTGGATCGACTGGTCGCCCGGAAGAAAGTGATTTTCTTATGAATGATTTGGGCGCTAGCGAAGTCATTCATCGCGCCGAACTTTCCCAACCAGGTAAACCATTGCAAAAAGAGAAATGGGCTGCGGTGATCGATACCGTGGGTAGTCATACTCTGGCCAATGCGTGTGCGAGTGTTATCTATGGTGGTGTTGTGGCTGCATGCGGTATGGCCCAAGGCATGGATCTACCTGCATCCGTTGCACCCTTTATATTACGAGGTGTCACGCTTGTTGGTGTCGACAGTGTCATGTATCCGCAAGCAGGGCGTCAGGCCGTTTGGGAACGCATTGCCAGCTTAGCAGATGAACATTTGCTCAATAAAATTTCCACGACTGTTTCGCTGGATCAAGTTAAAGAAATGGCTGAAAAACTACTTGAAGGCAAAGTACGTGGTCGGTTAGTTGTTAACTGCCAAGCATAAATGAACTGTAATCATCCGGCTCACAGTCTCTGAGCCGGATGCAAAAAATAGTCAATATGATCACCACTGCATCTTCTTTTTTAACAGAGATGAGCCAGGGATGTTAGTTCATGTCTGAACTGGTGCAGTTTAATGCATTTAGCAAGAATTTCTCGGCCAAGGAGTCTTTCTTTATTGCATCTTTTACATCGTTGATGTTGAACCAATCTGCTTTATCGATTTCGTGATTGGTGTGGCTTAAATCTTCAGAGTCCACCACGCAGCAGTAATTAAAAATCAGGGTGTTTGATTTCTCAAAATACTCGCTTTTCATATAGCGGTAACTGATAACTGATAAGCCAGTCTCTTCTTTGACTTCTCTCTGCACGGTTTGTTCTGCGCTCTCACCTTGCGAAATATAACCAGCGACCAGGATGTAATCAGGTCGTCCGTATTGCTGGATCAACAAAATTTTATCTTCGGTTTTATTGAACACGATGCAACTGACGGCAGTATTAAAGATTGGAAAACGAAAGATATTGCACGAGTCACAAAAGGGCACTAAACCTTCGTGCTCACACTCTTTTTTGGTTAATGCGGTTCCACATTCGTAGCAGTGCTTCATGGCTCATTCTCAAAAACGGGCAGCACAAATGCTGCCCATGATGTTTATGCGTGGTAAAAATCTACCGCAGAATTAAGTACCGGTTTAATGATTTTTTGCCGGATCGCAAAATCACCAAACCCTTCATCGGCTTCACGCTCAATTGCCCAACGTCCGATCAACGTGTCTAGTTCCGCTAAGATCTGCTCGTCGGTAATGTTATCGCGGAACAGTCGTGGAATGCGGGTGCCTTCGCGGTTTCCTCCGAGATACAAGCTATACCGACCTTGTGCTCGACCCACCAAACCAATTTCTGCCAGCATGGCGCGACCACACCCATTTGGACAACCGGTGACACGCAAAATAATATGCTCATGTGTTAAACCGTGTTTTGCCATGATGGCATCAACACCCTGGGCAAATTCAGGCAGGAAGCGCTCTGCTTCTGCCATCGCAAGTGGGCAAGTTGGGAATGAGACACACGCCATGGAGTACTTACGCTGCTCAGTGACACTGTCATCAATCAACTTGTATTCCCGTGCCAGCATTTCAATCGCAACGATATTCTCTTCATCAACCCCAGCAATGATCATGTTTTGATTTGGGGTAATTCGAAAATCACCGGTGTGAATTTTAGCGAGCTCAGCGATGCCTGTTTTCAACGGTTTTTCCGGTGTGTCGATCAAACGACCACTTGGAATAAACATCGTTAAATGGTGCTTGCCATAGATACCGCTAACCCAACCGATGCGATCGC
>JAQUHG010000140.1 GCA_028683735.1 Tolumonas sp.
GTACTTGAAGTTGGGTATGTAAGTGGAAATTAGGGTTAAGGCTGAAGCAAGGAGAAGTAACCATGTCAGCATTACTGAATATCAAATGGCAAAATATGGCGTTTCCATTCGTGGGTCTGCTTGTCTTCCTGTTCTTCTGGCAAATTGCCGCCAGTCAGGTTACTACCACGCTGGGCTCTTTACCGGGCCCAGTGGCAACTGCCCAGCAGTTTATGGGGCTGGTCGATGAACATGAAGCAGAACAGCAAAAGAAAACCGCCTTTTATCAACGTCAGGATCAACGTAATGCTGACAAGTTAAAAGCCGATCCTGCTTTCAAGGCGACGGTGCGTCCGTATACCGGACGCCCAACCTTCTTTGATCAGATCACCACCAGCCTGATCACAGTCGCGACCGGTTTCCTGGTTGCCAGTCTGATCGCCATTCCGATGGGTATCATCCTTGGGTTGAATCAATGGATGTATCAGGCGCTGAATCCGGTGATTCAGATCCTGAAACCGATCTCGCCGCTGGCTTGGTTGCCGCTGGTGACGATGGTGGTGAGTGCGGTCTATTCCAGTGATAACCCGGTAGTGGCGAAGTCATTCATCAACTCCGCATTCACGGTAACCCTGTGTAGCCTGTGGCCCACACTGCTGAACACTACGGTAGGTGTAGCAAACATCGATCCTGACTTAAAAAACGTCAGCCGTGTATTGAAACTCGACCCGCTGACGCATGTGCGCAAAATTGTACTGCCATCAGCAATTCCGATGATTTTCACCGGCTTGCGTCTGTCACTGGGTGTAGCGTGGATGGTGCTGATTGCGGCAGAAATGTTGGCGCAAAACCCAGGCTTAGGCAAGTTCGTATGGGATGAATTCCAGAACGGCAGCTCACAGTCACTGGCGCGCATCATGGTGGCGGTCGTTACCATCGGTGTCATCGGGTTCATGCTGGATCGCGGCATGCTGCAACTGCAGAAATGGTTCTCGTGGGATAAACGCAGTGAACTGCGCTAATTAATAGGGATATTGAAAATGAGCAAAACCTATCTCGATTTAAGTGCCGTGGGCATGCGTTTCAAAACCGACAAAGGCTTTTTTGAAGCACTGGTTGATGTAAATCTGAAAATTGAAAAAGGCGAGTTTATCTCTCTGATTGGCCACTCCGGTTGCGGTAAAAGCACCGTGCTAAATCTGGTCGCTGGTCTGACCGAAGCCACTTCTGGTGGCATCATTCTCGATGGTCGTGAAGTCGATGGCCCCGGCCCGGAACGTTCAGTCGTGTTCCAAAACCACGCTCTGTTGCCATGGTTATCGGTTTATCAGAACGTCGAACTGGCTGTGCGTCAGGTGATGAAAGACGCCAGCAAAAAAGAGATTGAAGAGAAAGTGCGTTACTATCTGTCACTGGTTCAGATGGACCACGCGCTGGATAAGAAACCGCATGAAATCTCCGGCGGGATGAAACAGCGTGTCGGTATCGCCCGCGCGTTATCGATGTCACCAAAAGTGCTGCTGATGGATGAACCGTTCGGTGCATTGGATGCGCTGACCCGTGCGCATTTGCAAGACTCCGTGATGGAAATTCAGGCGGAACTGAACAACACCGTCATCATGATCACGCATGACGTGGATGAAGCTGTGCTGCTATCTGATCGTATCGTGATGATGACCAACGGTCCATCGGCCACCGTAGGTGAGATCCTGAATATTGATCTTCCGCGTCCGCGTGATCGGGTTGAGTTGGCTGATAACCCGCATTATCACCATCTGCGTCAGCAGGTGCTGAGTTTCCTGTATGAAAAACACAGCAAAGTGACCCGCTTGAAAACGACTAAAACTACGAAAAGTAGTGCCGTAGCGTAAACAGCTTCAGCTAACCAGGAATAGTTATTCCTCAACATACCAACTTAGAGCAAAGGCGCTCGTTTCATCACCGACCTAACTTGATTGGGAACGGTGGTGGAGCGGGCGCCTTTGTGTTTGTTTCCAAGACAAGATGGAATCATTATGAAACAAGATAATAAATTTAATATGCTGTCATTTACCGGCAAAATGAAGATTCTTCATCTGAGTTGGATGGCCTTTTTTATTACGTTTGTGGTGTGGTTTAACCATGCGCCGTTACTGGGTTTGATTGCCAAATCTCTCAATATCAGCATGGCGGAAGTAAAAACGCTGCTGATCCTGAATGTCGCGTTAACCATTCCCGCCCGTATCATTATCGGTATGCTGACCGATAAATTCGGCCCTCGTCTGACCTACAGCTTTTTATTGTTCGCAGGCAGTATTCCCTGTTTCTGGTTTGCGTTTGCCACCGATTTTGCGCAGCTGGCGATGGCCAGACTACTGCTCGGTTTTGTCGGTGCCGGTTTTGTTATCGGCATCCGTATGGTCAGCGAATGGTTTCCGGCCAATGAACTGGGCATCGCGGAAGGTATCTATGGTGGCTGGGGAAATTTTGGTTCGGCAGCGGCGGCTATTTTGCTGCCAACGATCGCCTTGTTCTTTGGTGGCGATGATGGCTGGCGTTATGCCGTTGGTTTTTCTGGCTTGATCTGCTTGGCGTTTAGTTTTGTCTGGTATTTCAACGTTTCCGATTCACCGAAAGGTTCCACCTATTTTAAATCTAAAAAAATGGGTGGTCTGGAAGTGACCAGCAAAGGGGATTTTTTCTTCCTGCTGCTGATGAAACTGCCTATGTATATTGCGCTGGTGTTAGTGACCTGGAAATTGTCACCACACGGTGTCGCGCTGATAACTGATTCCATGGCCTCTGGTGTTTACGCAATTCTGACAGCGATTTTGGTTTACGACTGTTTCTGTGTTTATAAGGTCAACAAAGAGATCTTTCATACGCCGGTACCGGAAATTCAGCGTTATCAATTTAAACAGGTCGCGGCGGTCAATATTCTTTATTTCACCACCTTTGGTTCTGAGCTGGCGGTTGTTTCCATGCTGCCAATGTTTTTTGCCGATGTGTATAAGCTCGATATGGTCTATGCCGGTCTGGTCGGTTCACTGTTTGCCTTTATGAATCTGGTAGCACGCCCTTGTGGCGGCTGGTTGAGCGACCATTTTGGCCGTAAGAAAACCTTAATGTTTGTTATTGCTGGTCTGGCGACAGGCTATTGCGCCATGTCTATGATCACGAGTGCATGGCCGTTATTGCTCGCGGTACTGGTCGTTATCACTTGTTCATTTTGTGTGCAGGCCGGCTGTGGTGCGGTATTTGCGGTGGTGCCACTCATTAAACGTCGCTTAACGGGCCAAATTGCCGGCATGACCGGGGCGTATGGTAATACCGGCGGTGTTTTCTTCCTGACAGTGCTTTCATTCGTGGATTATTCGACATTCTTTCTGGTGATAGCAGCGACCGCGATTTTGGGGATCATTGCTATAGGGTTTATGAACGAACCTCGCGGCCATATGGCAGAAATAAACGATGACGGCACGGTAGAACTCATCAAAGTGAGTTAAGTTATTATCGGGTTAAAAACGGCTATTCTGGAGAATAGCCGTTTCTCTTTTTTTGAAATATAGATGAAAAATTACGGGTGAAGCAGCATGGCAAAATCCCTTCAGGTTCGGGTTGGCGGATATTCAATCGCGGGGCAAAAAGCCATCAATCAGGATGCGTTTGCCGTTAAGATCCCTGACCATCACGAACTGGATCATAAAGGGGTCGTCGCCGTCATTGCTGATGGCGTCAGCAGTTGTGAAGACTCGCATATTGCCAGCCAGACCGCTGTTACCAGCTTTATTAATGATTATCTGAGCACCTCACCGAACTGGAGTGTCAGCACCAGCGCTTCCAAAGTCATTACCAGCCTGAATCGCTGGTTGTATCAGAAAAATCAGCAAAATCATGGCGTCAAAGACAGCATGCTGACGACGTTCACTGCCGCTGTGATTAAATCGTCCACGCTGCACGCTTTTCATGTCGGCGACACCCGAATTTATCTCTACAGCAATCAACAACTCGAAAAACTAACTACCGATCATGTCGCGATGAGCGGCAAACGCACACACCTGACGCGTGCATTAGGGGCAGATTCGCACCTTGAGGTCGATTACTTAAAGCGCTTACTCAGCGAAGGTGATCGCATTATTCTCACCTCCGATGGTGTGCATGGTGTGCTGACGCCAGAGATGATGTGCGATATTTTTGAACGTGAACATGATCTGGATGCCCAAGCCAAGGCGCTGGTCAATCTGGCGTTATATAAAGCCAGTGACGATAACCTCACGGCGCTGATTCTTTCGGTGGATTCACTGCCCAACGAAACACTGGATGAAACGCAGCAGCGGCTAACCCAATTGCCCATTCCGCCCGTGTTACAGGTCGGAAATAAAATCGATGGTTATGAGGTGCTGGATATTATCTTCAGCGGCACGCGCAGCCACATGTATAAAGTCAAAGACAGTGAAACCGGTACGCTGTTTGTGCTCAAAGCGCCGTCAGAATATTTCACCGAAGACCTGCTGTATCTCGATGGTTTTATCCGCGAAGAGTGGGTCGGGTTGACGATTGATCATCCGAACGTGATGAAAACCTATAAGCCGTTGCGGCCGAAACAGTTTATGTATTATCTGGGCGAATACATTGTTGGCTGTGATTTAAGAACCTGGATCAATGAACACCCTGAGCCAGCCTTAACCGAGGTCAGAGAGATAACCAAACAGATCGTCGCTGGATTACGCGCCTTTCAGCGAAACGACATGGTGCATCAGGACCTAAAACCGGAAAATATCATGCTCACCACTGAGGGCAAGGTCAAGATCCTCGATTTTGGTACCGTGCTGATCGCGGGCAGTCAGGAAATGAATTCCCCGCTGGATAAGTCGATCCCGCAGGGGAGTGTGAATTACATTGCACCGGAATATCTGATGGGATTATCTGGCACCATGCGTTCTGATCTGTTTTCGTTGGGTGTCATTGTCTATGAAATGCTGGTTGGCAAACTGCCTTATAAAGAACGCTCGCCGCGCGCGGGCAAATTAAACAGTTATGCCGAATTGACCTACACGCCGGGGAAATACTTCCGTAAAGATCTGCCGGTCTGGGTTGATGCCGCACTACACAAAGCATTACAGCCAGATCCGGAAAATCGCTATGAGGCATTTTCCGAGTTCTTTACTGATATATCGGCACCCAATCGTGCGCTGGAAGCCGATTTACAGCATCGCCCTATATTGGAAAAGAATCCGGTTTTATTCTGGAAACTGACGGCCTTGGCGTTATTGCTGGGGAATTTGCTGCAGATGTTTTATCGCATTTTTAATGCAGGCTAGGTCACAGAATCTTCGCCATGCTGGTTGACTGATCTGGTGCAATTGCACCGTCGTGAATCACGAAAAACCATTAAAACCCTTAAAAATACATCTAAAGGCTATGTTTTACGTGACTTTTAAAACTGGCATGAAAGCTGAATGTATCTAAATTGTTAACGGATTAGCCAACCTGTCTTCCCAACAACTTGGCTTTCCAACAATTTGGTCACTCAGGCAATGACGCCTCACTGGTTAATTCCAGTGAGGCGTTTTTTTTGAGCATTACGCCAGCAGGTACTGACACAGTAACCCGCGTGAAGAGTGCTGGAACCACTAAAACGGATTTAATCGGAACTGATTTAATCAAAAATAGTGCCGTAGTTTAAGGAACATAAACATGAGCAAGCAACGTCTGTTAGTCGTCGGTAACGGCATGGTGGGCCACCATTTTGTTGAACAACTGGTCAACGCGGGTGGTCTGGAACAATTCGAAGTCACCGTATTAGGTGCAGAGCCTGATAGCGCCTATGACCGGGTACATCTGTCCGAAGTTTTCGGCGGTCGTGCACCGAAAGAGCTGCAGATGGCTGATCCGGAATGGTATGCCGAAAAAGGCGTGTCACTGATCCTGAGCTGTAAAGCGGAATCGCTGGATCTGGCAAACAAGACTATTACTTCCGAACAGGGCGAATCTTATGTTTTTGACAAAATGGTACTGGCAACCGGTTCTTATCCGTTCGTTCCACCTATTCCTGGTCACGAGCGTAAAGGTTGCTATGTCTATCGCACGCTGGCTGACCTGGATGAAATCCGTGATGCCTGTGCTGGTGGCCGTACCGGTGTGGTTGTTGGCGGCGGTCTGCTGGGTCTGGAAGCAGCTAATGCGTTGCGCCTGCTCGGTCTGGAAACGCACGTCATTGAATTCGCACCACGCCTGATGCCGGTGCAGCTTGATCCGGTTGCCGGTGATTTGCTGAAAAACAAAATTGGCAGTTTGGGCGTTAAAGTACATGTTGATACCGCCACCGATAAAATCGTCGATGGGGAAGGTGCTCTGCACCGCATGATGTTTAAAGACGGTACCCATCTGGAAACGGATGTGATCCTGTTCTCTGCCGGTATCCGCCCGGAAGATCGTCTGGCCCGTCAGGCCGGTTTGGCTGTTGGCGAACGAGGTGGTATCACCATTGATGAACAGTGTGTGACTTCGCATCCGGATATTCTGGCTATCGGCGAGTGTGCGCTGTGGTCAGGTAAGATTTTTGGTCTGGTGGCTCCAGGCTATCAGATGGCACGTTCTGCGGTCAGCACACTGTTGGGTGGTGAAACCCGCTTCAAAGGTGCAGATATGAGCACCAAGCTGAAACTGATGGGCGTTGATGTTGGTGCCATCGGTGACAGCCATGCCGCCACTGCCGGCGCGCAAGAATTACTGCTGCTGGATCGTCCGTCTGGCATCTACAAAAAACTGGTTACTGATGAAACCGGCAAATTCCTGCTCGGTGCGATCCTGATTGGTGATAACAGCGATTACGACCAACTGCTGCAATTCTATCTGAACAAGATGGAGCTGCCAGATCCGGCGCTGTCACTGCTGCTACCGGAAGGTGGTAGTGCAAAACCTACTTCACTGGCGCTGCCGGATACGGCAACAATTTGTTCCTGCCATAACGTCACCAAAGGTGATGTGGTAGCAGCCGTTAAAGCCGGTAATCACACCGTTGCGGATGTTAAATCTTGCACCAAAGCCGGCACCGGTTGTGGTGGTTGTTCAAACCTGCTGAAACAGGTCGTCGATCAGACGCTGACCGAGCTGGGCATGGAAGCGAACAATCACGTTTGTGAACACTTCGCCTTTACCCGTCAGGAACTGTTCCACCAGATCCGCGTTGGTGAGCTGAAAAGTTTTGAACAAGTGTTAAGCAAACATGGTCAGGGTCGCGGTTGTGATGTCTGCAAACCCATGATTGGTTCCATCATGGCGTCACTGTGGAATGACCATATTCTGGAAAAAAAGCATCAGCCTTTGCAGGACACCAATGACGCGTTCCTCGGTAATCTGCAAAAAGACGGCACATATTCCATCGTGCCCCGGATTGCCGGTGGTGAAATTACCCCCGACAAACTGATAGTGCTCGGGCAGGTGGCGAAGAAATATAACCTCTACACCAAGATCACCGGTGGTCAGCGTGTCGATTTGTTCGGTGCCCGTGTCGATCAACTACCCGTGATTTGGCAAGAACTGGTTGATGCGGGTTTTGAAACCGGTCATGCCTACGGCAAATCACTGCGTACCGTGAAATCGTGCGTTGGTTCAACCTGGTGCCGTTACGGCGTGAAAGATTCTGCCGGTATGGCGGTCACTTTAGAGAATCGCTACAAGGGCATTCGTGCGCCACACAAAATCAAGTTTGCGGTTTCTGGTTGTACGCGTGAATGCGCCGAAGCACAAAGCAAAGACTTTGGTGTGATTGCCACTGAAAAAGGCTGGAACTTGTACGTCTGTGGTAACGGCGGTATGCGCCCACGCCATGCCGATCTGTTTGCCACCGACCTCAGTGATGAAGACCTGATCAAATACATCGATCGCCTGATGGTGTTCTACATCCGCACCGGTGATCGTTTACAACGTACTTCCGTATGGATGGAAAACATGGAAGGCGGTCTGGACTACCTGAAATCGGTCATTATCGACGACAAACTAGGTATTACCGCAGAGCTGGAAGCGCAGATGCAGCATCTGATCAATACCTACCAGTGTGAATGGAAAACCACGCTGGAAGACCCGGAAAAAATGAAGCGTTTTGCGCCATTTGTGAACAGTGATGAAGCCTATATGCCACCTCGTCAAATCGTTCGTGAGCAGGCAATTCCGAAACAAGATGAAGAACTTATTTTGATTAAGGAGCTGGTATGAGCTGGCAAAAAATCTGTGAAGTAACCGATCTGGTTGAACATTCTGGCCGTACTGCATTAGTAGCAGGCAAACAGGTTGCGGTGTTCTATATTCCTAATGAAATACCGTCGGTGTATGCACTGGATAACTGGGATCCGCTGGGTGAAGCGTTTGTGTTATCCCGTGGCATCGTTGGCGATATTCAGGGTGAATTATGTGTCGCGTCTCCCCTGTATAAACAGCATTTCGCATTGACGGATGGGCGTTGTTTAGATGCTCCGGGCGTTGCTGTGAAGAGCTGGCCGGTGGAAGTGCGTGGCGAAGAGATCTGGTTAAAAGCGGTATAAGGAAGTCGAAATGAGTTGCTGTGATGCAGGTGCAATGAGTGTTCAGGAAGCATTAAACACAATGCTGGCGCAAATCACGCCGGTTAGCGAGTGCGTCAC
>JAQUHG010000141.1 GCA_028683735.1 Tolumonas sp.
CTCAAGCCCGGAACTTCTGATCCAAGCCAGAATTTTTCTCACATCATTATCAATACGTTAATGTTAGAAATGATCCTGTGTGCCATTTGGCAAAATTAGTAAATTTCCTTAGAAATGGGATGGGTATCGCCAAAAGAGTTCTATTATTACTTGTAACAAGCAGTTCATTTACTCCTTGCATGAGGGAAACATGATGAAGTCAATTACATGGATCATGTTCAGCGGTTTGCTTATGACATCAGCGGCACAAGCCAACGACAGTTTTAATGCAGAATTCAGTCATTTTGCCGGCAATGCCGCCATCGCCAGCGCTACCACTTATGTCACCGATAAATACTGGCCAGAAGTAAAATCCCCTGCCTGGACTGGCTTTGCTGTCAGTACATCAGAAGCTTTTTTAGGTGAAGCCGCCGATTATGCCTTGGGCGGTGATTTTTCCGTGCTCGATGTGGTCGTCGGTACTTTTGGTGCCGCAGTTGGCTCTTATGCAACTGATAAGTGGTATATAGCGCCGCGTGTAAATCGTAAAGACGGCGACTCTACTTATGGTATGGTGGTGATCTATCGTTTTTGAGTGAAATATAAAATGGTGGCAGCGTCGCAATATGGGTGAACCAAATCATCACGAGCAATTAGAGCTGTTTCCTATCCCCAGCCCTTGTATCGGTTATTGTGAAACGGATAACAAGGGTTATTGTTTGGGGTGTTTTCGTTCGCGTGAAGAACGCTTTCAATGGCTAAAATACAGCCCCGCACAACAACGTGAAATTATTCGGTTGTGCCGCCAGCGTAAATATCGCCGCTTATTGGCTGCCAAAAATGAAACGGCAGCGCCAGCATCAGATGAAATGCCAACACTGCCGTTATTTGATGATGAGTAATCTTAACTCAATGCTTATATTGCACCGGCATGTTCAGTTTTTAGCTCATACGCGCGGCTGATAGCCGCAAGTTGCTGGGCGATTTCATCAAAGCTAGGCCGCAATTGATTTTCCTCGTGAACACAAGCCAACATTAAAGCGTTTAGTTGGTAAAGCACATGTTGTGTCAGCTCAGATACGGAACATCGCTCAATCAGCTCTTCCAATATGCAACCAAACGCCCTGACTTCCAGCTTTTGTAATGCATCAGCTACTGTTCGATCATCGGTGGCATAAAACGAAGCGGCACCAAAATCACCGAGCAAGGTTCGGCCTTCACCACAATGCAGAATATTATGTCCGTAGAGATCACCGTGCATGATCCCTCTCTGATGCAAATGCTGCGCAACAGAGACAATGCTTCGAGCAATACGCAATGCAACCGGTAACTCAAAACAAACATCGGCAGAATAAACATCACGGGTGCAGGAATCCAAACTCGGCGGGCCCGCAAGGTTACTAAATTCTGCATCGATCAATTCCATCACTAAGCCATTAGCGCCCGATGGATGTTCAGTTACCCTGCCGAGTACATTGATTAGGTTGGGGTGTGCTCCGGCACTGACCGAAGCTGCCATTTCACATTGCGGTAAACCGTCACTGGTCACATCACCTTTGAACAACTTTACCGCAACATGGGTAGAATCTTCGTCGGCATATTTCGCCCGGTGAATGACACCTGACGCCCCTTCCCCCAATAACTGGTTAAGTTCCAGACTATCCCAATGAATATCATCAAGGGATGAATCGGCCTGCGCCCCAGCTTCCAACGCAGCACTGAAAGGATTACCGGAATACGCTACCCAGGATAACCGCGGTAAAGAAAGCAACCAGATTGGGAATGTATGCAGTTGGTTGGCAGCAATACGCAATAATTCCAGCCGTTTACAGTTAGCCAGCGTCGGCGGTAAGGTCTGTAGCCGATTGCCTGCCAGCATCAATTTCTGCAGATAATGGCAATCACCGATCTCTTGCGGCAATGCCTCTATTTCGTTATCCGTCAGTGTTAACCAGCGTAATTTTGCCGGTAGTGATTTGGCCGAAACGCGGCGGATCTTATTCGCTTTAAAACCAATCATGCTCAACTCAGCGCATCGCCCTAACACTTCCGGCAACTCGATAAATTGATTATTAGAACAAAAAATAATCCGCAATTTATGCAATCGATAAAGATCATCCGGTAACTCAGATAAAGCATTACCAGATAGATCGAGGATCTCCAGCGTATCCGCCAGATCAAATATTTCCGATGGAAACTGCGTTAATCCACAACATAAATTCAGACGTCGGACACCAGCTAATTCGCCTGATCGGAGCTGGTCGATTGTTTGCATCACACAACCTCATAAACAAAGCCCGCATAAAGCGGGCTTTTCAAAATACTTAGTGAGGGATCATTCCCTCTCAATTGTACATTCAAATATTAAATAATTGATTTTTATCAAATAAAAAATCATAAATCGATAATGCCGTCTTCAAAAACCAGCACCAATTAAGTTAAAAAGAGAGACGAAATTACATGCACTAATGGTTTCAATATCAGCTATTTTCGGTCTTTTTTCAAGTTACGATTAATTCAATGAATAACATTAATGCGAATGATAATGTTTTTTAGCATTCCATCAGTTTCGGATTTTGGGATGCAGTCAAAGCCGCCTAAACCCGCTGTACATCGACAGAAACCTGCAGAGCCAGTGTTTCTCCGCCATCAAAAATAACGCCCTGTAATGGGGTTACATCGGCATAATCACGCCCCCATGCGGTGACGATATGTTGTTCTCCCGGCATCAGATCATTGGTCGGGTCAAATTCAACCCAGCCAAATTCGGGAATAAAGACCGAAAACCAGGCATGCGAGGCATCGGCACCGACCAGCTTTTCTACACCCGGTGGCGGTAGTGTTTCCAGATAACCGCTGATATAGCGGGCCGGTAGGCCGATTGAGCGGATACAGGCAATTGCAAGATGAGCGAAGTCCTGACAAACGCCCCGTTTTTCTTCTAATACCTGTTCTGGTGGCGTGCTGACGGTTGTCGCCACCGGATCAAACGTGAATTCTTGAAAGATTTTATGCATAAAGTCGATGGTAGCCTGAAGTACGGGCATGTCATCGTGAAACGATGCCCGTGCATATTCAGCCAGCAATTCAGAGCGGCGGATCAGTGTCGAATCAAGCAGGTACTCTTTGACCATCCGCAGTTCCGGGGTTGCCGGAAAAACCAGCCACTGCCGAAACTCGCCACAGGTTGTCGGGCGCATACTGCCAGACGTGACCAGCTCGTTCACGCCGGTCTCAAAATAGCTTTCCACATCGATAGTCAGTTTTTCGTGTGGTTCCTGAATGGAAAAATAATAGGTTTGATTACCAAAATAATCGGTACCTTCACTTTGATAAACCGGTGTCGGCGTGATCTGGATCCGGTGATGCAGGCAACGCTGACTGGGAGTATCCCTTGGCAGCAGATGGGTCATGTTGTAGCACAAACTGACCGGTTTATTGTATTTGTATTCCGTGAGATGGCGTACGCGATATCTCATAAATCGGTCTTCCATGTTGTGTTGTTCAGTGGCTGCGGGCCAGCGGTATGATCAAAATATTTATCGCTCAGTAAAGCGGTAAACTGTTCGATCTGCTGCGTGATCTGCGTCATCAGAGCTTCCAGATTTTTCCGTAATCCGCTTTCCTCATCGATCTGTTCCAGCGATTCCAGATCTGCCAGCAAGATATCATTCTGTGATTTGATGATCTGGCGGCTTTCCGGCACCAGCCCTAAAGGCTGATTGCCATGATGTGGCAGCTCAGCAAGGTATTTACGCAACAGCTCGATCTGATAAATCAGCGAACGGGGATTGGTGATATCACTCATCAGCAGATCAAGCCCAAAAGCGATATTGTTCCGGCCCCGGTAACGGCGGCGAAATGAAATCAGCGCCTCCACACTCAAGAGAACCGATTCTAAAATCTGCTGCTGTTGCATACTAGGCAATGGTTTAGTCAGTGTGTGTTTTAGCAGTGTCGCGGTCAGTCTCGCCCGTTCTGCACGACGGCCAATCTCTTGAAACATCCAGTCCATGCCGCGCAACATGCTCTCATGGTTCAGCCCCGACAGTGCCAGCAGTGATGTAACCAGACTATCCAGTGACTCTTCGGGAACCGCTGGCAGCCCCTCTTTATAGGCCTGCTCAACGGCGTGAATATGATCACGCAGTTCGTTGAGAATAATCCGGGTGTCGGCAGAAAGCATTTCCTTTACTTGCTCACCACATGACAGCATGTTGTGCAGGTTGAATTTGATCGAACCAACCCGCTCGCTGTCAGTGACCAGTGCAGCCAACTCTTTGTCCGGGTTTTGCCACAAGGTCGGGTTATGGCTAAAACCCGGCAGTGCGCCAGTCAGATGAGAGATAGCCCCCAGCAGGACTTCGCTGCTTTCCGGTGGAAAATATTCCACCCCGTTTAGCTGTTTGAAAATGGTTCTCATCAGTCGCAGGCTCATTTCCGCCCTTTCAGCATAACGGCCAAACCAGAAAAGATTTTCAATAACGCGGCTGGGCAGGTTTGTAACCAGCGCTTCATCCCGTGGGATCGACTCGCTTAATGAGATATGTGTGGTATCCGGTTCAGGATTCAGTATCCAGGTATCTTTACTTCTTGCGCCGGAAAGGTCGGTTACAATGCTCTCTTCTGCCGATTCTGCAACCCGCGAGAGACTGCCTGGCATGACACAATAGCTGTCTTTGTGCGCCACAGTGAATGTCCGGAAGATACACGGGCGGTTTTCCAGCTGAGAGTTGTTCCAGATAGGCACCAGAGAACCGGGAATGTAGCTCTGTGCAACATAGGCCTGCGGATTAGCGCTCATCAGTTGCAGCGTTTTTTCCCGCGCCTGACTATCCAGACTATGGCCGTAAATGCTTTTGCTGTTAAAACTGCGGTAGGCTGGCTTAATGATCAACTGGTTGATATTTTCATGAATATACTGAAAATCGGACGGATTGCCGCACCACCAGGTTTTCACCGTGGGCAGGGTGAGGTTTTCCCCCATCAGGAATTGGCTGATCTCTGGTAAGAAAGAGAGCAGAGCCGGTGCTTCGAGTACCCCGGAACCTAATGGATTAGCCAGCACGACATTACCGTTGCGGGCAACCTCCAGTAAACCGGGCACACCTAAGCGGGAATCAGAACGCAGCTCTGTTTGGTCACAATAGGCATCATCCATCCGGCGCAGAATGACATCAACCTCTGATAAACCATTTAGCGATTTCATCCAGACACGGCCATTGCGCACAGTTAAGTCGCCCCCCTGAACCAGCGGGAAACCAAGATAATTCGCCAGATAGGCGTGTTCAAAGTAAGTGCTGCTGTATGCACCCGGCGTCAGCACCACGATTCTGGGGGTATCTGTTTTGTGGCTGGCCAGATTAGCCAGTGTGTTGCGTAACGCATGAAAGAAGCCGGATAAGCGCCGTACATTGCTGTTATGAAACAGTGTCGGGATCACGCGGGAGACAGCGGTACGGTTTTCCAGCACGTAGCCTGTGCCACTCGGTGCCTGAGTCCGGTCACCAATCACCACAAACTGTCCATCGGCACCGCGAACCATATCTGCCGCATGAAAAATCAGCTGCCGGACCCCGGGTTGCCGCATACCATGGCACTGCCGCAAAAAACCCGGATGTGCAAAGATAATTTCGGAAGGGATGATCCCCTCTTTCAGCAAGCGTTGTTCGCCATAGAGATCTTTATACATCAGATCGAACAGTATAGAGCGCTGTACCAGACCCAGCTCGATCCCCTGCCATTCAATGCTGTCGAGCAGGCAGGGAACGATATCCAGTGACCAAACATTGGGCGAGAGCGGATCGCTGTTCAGGTTATAGGTCGCACCATCATCTCGAAGAATACGCTGAGCCTGACGCTGGCGTTTTTGCATCCCTTCTGTTCCTAAACCAGCAAGGGTGGTCATAACCTGTTGCCAGTGCGGTCGTGTCGAATGCGTTATATCCAACGCCTCGTTGTAGGCACCCTCCGGTGAAACGGGGGGTGCCATAAAGTCAGAAGCAGTCGATGTCATATGTTCCTGATTATCCGGATAAAAAATCTACAGCCGAGTATACTTTTTTCTCATATCTAAAGTATGCGGGTATTCGAAGTTGGCCTCTTCAACCGGCGGCTCCATTGGCTGTGGCACCTGATCGTGTTCATAGAACTTCCGCAGGGCATTAAACGCCGGTGGCGGAGTCAGTAACCCCTGTGTAAAGCCATGCCCCCAGAAGCGATTGATACGCCGGGCTTCTGCTTCGTTGCTGTTTACCGGTAATGTATCGTAGTTTCTGCCACCCGGATGGCTGACATGATAGGTGCAGCCACCAATAGACAGACCGTTCCATGTATCAATCAAATCAAAGATTAATGGCGTATCAACACCGAGGGTTGGATGCAGTGCTGATGGTGGTGCCCATGCCCGGTAACGGACGGAACCGACCATTTCGCCGTGGCGACCTGTCGGACTTAACGGTACCCGTCGGCCATTACAGGCCAGTACATGGCGTCCGTCTGTCATACCGGACAAGCGTATTTGCAGGCGCTCTACTGACGAGTCGACATACCGCGCGGTGCCAGACTGAGTTACCTCTTCACCCAGCACATGCCAGGGTTCAATGGCCCAGCGCAACTCCAGCTCAATGCCATCAATCACCTGACGACCATAGTGCGGGAAGCGGAACTCTTCGAATGGTCGCAACCACTCCAGTTTGAACGGATAACCATGACTTTGCAGGTCATCAACCACCTCTTTGATGTCCTGCCAGACATAATGCGGCATCATAAATTTGTCATGCAGCTGTGTGCCCCAACGGATCAGTGGTTTTTTGTACGGTTCCGCCCAGAAACGGGCAACCAGACAACGCAGTAACAGCATTTGTACCAGTGACATGCGTGCATGCGGCGGCATTTCAAAACCCCGGAACTCCAATAAACCTTGACGGCCACTACTGGTGCCTGCGGCATACAATTTATCAATACAGAATTCAGATCGATGTGTATTACCCGTGATATCAACCAGCAAGTTGCGCATCAGACGGTCAACCAGCCAGGGCTCTTCGACAAAACCATCAGGAATATTGCTGAAGGCGATCTCCATCTCATAGAGCATCTCTTCACGGCCTTCGTCCGGGCGTGGAGCCTGACTGGTTGGGCCGATAAACATGCCGGAAAACAGATATGACAGCCCTGGATGGTGTTGCCAATATGTCACCAGACTACGCAGCAGATCCGGGCGCCGGAGAAGCGGGCTGTCTGCCGGTGTACAGCCCCCCAGAGTGATATGGTTACCGCCACCAGTGCCGGTATGCCGGCCATCCAGCATGAATTTTTCCGCACTTAACCGCGACAGATAAGCCTGTTCATAAAGTGTTTCAGTATTGAACACCAGCTCATCCCAGTTTTTGGCCGGATGAATATTGACCTCAATAACACCGGGATCAGGGGTGATCAAAAACTTCTGTAAACGGTAATCTTTCGGTGGTTCATAACCTTCAATCACAACCGGCAGATTAAGTTTGGCGGCAACCGCTTCTATTGCATTAATCAGTGCGACATAATTTTCCAGATAAGTCACCGGAGGCAGGAACAGATGCAGTTTTCCGTCCCGAGGTTCTAGGCACAATGCGGTGCGAACCACATTTTTTACAATCTTCAGCCGGGGTTGGTTCTGCGGCTGCAAAGCTTGTTGCGCAGCAATGGTTGATGCATCACTGGCAACAGAAAACAGTGGCAGCGCATCTCTTGGTTCGAACGGATCACGCTCGGCATCAATCTCTTCTTCAGAAACCGCGGGCAATGAATTCAGTGGCAGGCGGTAACCCATCGGGCTGTCGCCGGGGATCAGCGTGATCACCTCTGCCCGCATCTGCCACAGGCTGCTTTGCCACTGAATCCCGTCAAACTCGATTGGCAGAATATAGCCGGTGGGTTTATCCAGCCCACGGGTGAGCAATTTTGCCAGCCGGCGACGTTCCAGATCATCGTTCAGATCCGCTTTTCGTGGGTCAGCATCAGCGGGTAACGCGCGTTCCTGCCACAGATAATAGAGCGTATCTTCAAAGGCGGGTTGCAGATATGACTCAGCAAGTCCCAGTTGCTGACATAAAGCAGCGCCAAACTGGCGGGCATGTGGTTCGTCATAACCATAATTTTTATCTACCCGCGCCAGCAACTCAGGGTTATGCCACAAGGCTTCGCCGTCGGTGCGCCAGAAACATCCTAATGCCCAGCGGGGAACCTCTTCACCCGGATACCACTTGCCCTGACCATAATGCAGCAGCCCATTGCCACCGAATTTTTCTTTCATTCGCAGCAGTAGATCTTTGGCCAACCTGAGTTTATCGGCTCCCAGTGCTTCCGTGTTCCACTGGGCGGAATCCATATCATCGATGGAAACAAACGTCGGCTCACCGCCCATGGTTAAACGAACATCCCCTTCCTGCAACTCTGCATCAACGGCGCGTCCCAGAGCCTTAATATTCAGCCATTCCTCATCACGGTAAGGTTTCGTCACCCGTGGATCTTCATGAATGCGAATCACCACGTTGGAATAGCTGAATTTGCATTCGCATTTATCCGTAAAACCACTGATAGGTGCGGCAGAGGCCGGTTCTGCTGTACATGCC
>JAQUHG010000142.1 GCA_028683735.1 Tolumonas sp.
TTTTCAGATCGGTTAATCACTCATGTTGAAACCGTGAAGTCACGTCATTTTTATCACAACTAACCAGCTAAATTAAAAAAACAGCCCCGAAACGGGGCTGTTCATTGCAGTGATTACCACCAAGCTTCGGCTTGCACACCAAAACGAACATCATGATCTGAGGTAGAATTATTAAATGTCTCACCTTTATCATTTTTGATGTAAGTGGTGTAAACACGAATTTCAGGACGCGCGAACAAACCACGACCAGCAGACCAAGCTTGAGACAGCGTGACTTTCTTACCGCCTTCATCTGCCGGGTTCCAGCTCGCATCTTTGTTCAGTTTGAAATAGCCCAGTTCTAACATGGTTTTGTTGTAATCATCCCATTGATAAATCGGACGCACTACCGCAGAGAACAGACTTTGATCCTGTCCAAAACCATCGATATTGGTTGTTTTACCGTAAGTTAATACGTAGGCAAATTGTAAATTGTCGCCTGCAGGCACTTCTGCAGTATTGATAACACGAAAGCCTTTCGCATCCTCGTTATTGCTCCATGCATCGTACCAACCGCCATCTTGGGTAACCATATTTTTGGCCATACCTTTATTAGCGTATTGCAGCACAGTCTTATCCCAGAAGCCGAACATTTCCTGGCTCAGTTCAGCTGTTAACATGACGCCATTGTCAGTTCCTGTGGCATATTTAATTCCAGAACTATCGGTGTCATCGAGTTTATCCTGCGCATCAGATTTATTTGGCATGACATAATCAGCGCCAATTTCAATCCAGGAACCCGCCCATGGTGACAAACCAGCATAGCGAACATCTGCGAAATTGATATTTAATGGACCTTGATCATCACGGATCCAAGCTACAGATAATTCACCTGGGCCGGTCTTGATTTTTTCAACACCACCACCATAACCAGACACGTTCCAGTATTTGGTATCAATGATGTGTAAATCATGCCGTTGATAAAAACGTTTACCCGCCCAAAGCACGGCATCTGGAGCAGCTGCAATCAACCCTTTCGCCTGCACATTTAATTGTTTCAGACCAAAGTTTGCCGTGTCATCTTTTGTATTTTCAGAATTGCCAGTTCCTGCAGAATCCATAGAAAGCATGGAATCTACATAAAAAGATTTGCCATCTTTATTAAAGACTTCCTGACCCAGTTCGACTTCGCCGTAGGTATCAAATTCATTACCCAAACGACCTAACTTGTTTTTATTAAATTCACTACCGCTTTTAGTGCCACCTTCATTGGTTGATGAACCGACACCACCACGGAGATAACCATGAAAATCGGTAGTCGCGGCGGATGCGGCTGCAGAACCTAATGCCAATGCTATCGCAGCAGACAATGGAATCCATTTAGCGTTCATTCTGTTTTCCTTATGCTTTGGTTTTTTGATTGTTAGTGACAACTAAAAACTAACTTTGTGTAATTTTTTCACTAAAAAACGCAATTATTATAGAGTTCAACTCATTTTTTGTGAGTTGATGGATCTCACAAAAACAAAAATCAACCAAAACCATAAAAATAAACACTTATAAATCAATAGATTAAATTTTAACAATTAGTGATAGCGATTACACAAAAAACAGAAAAGCATCAAGTAAGCGTTTACATTTGTGTAAACAGGATGATGGCAGGGCTTTTGTTTGGCGATGAGAAGAAGGTAATGGCGCTCAAAAACAGCCACTGCAGAACAAAGTTGATGAGAATAAAAAGAATGAATGACCTGTTACACCGAGTGGTGTATTTTTTTCATACGTTGTGAGCAGTAAAGTGACAAAACTGATTGCTATAGACGGGAGACAAATTTACTTGACCATATCAGTGTCACTGTTGAGTTTGCAAAATAAATCCTGCACAAAATTGGGCTTGTTTGTGGTGGCCTATCTCTTCACAAGATTCATGAAATGGGATCTCAGATAGTATCTGAAACTACATTGCAGATAATTCGCATTATTACCTCATGTTTTATCCTTCTATCAAGAAGGGTTGCTAATGGGCAATCGGGAAGATGATTTCAACTCGCGTAATGAGATGTTTGAACTAATCACAGAAACACCCGGTAATTGTCGCAATACGGTTTCAACAAAATGACTGTAATCATCCAAATTTTTCGCAACGACCTGCAACAGAAAATCAGATTCACCTGACGTGTTATGACACGACAGTACATTCTCACAGTTTTGAATAATCGTTTCGAAAGCTCGGGTCGTTTCCACATCATGCTGAACGCAGGTCAGTTGCACAAACACCATGACACCAAAACCAAGCTTGCGACGATTTAAATTCGCCTGATAACTCTCGATATACTGCTCTTCCTCCAAGCGTCTGAGTCGCCGCCAGCAAGGTGTCTCACTCAATGACAGCTCTAAAGCCAGTTTTGCATTTGAGAGTCGGCCATCCTTTTGCAACAGTTGCAGCATAGCAACATCAACCTTGTCCAACTTACTCATAGAAAGAATCCATTATTTCACAGCCTTTATTGGAAATAATATTTCCATCATTCTCAATTGTTGCCAAGTAAAAGAAAGGTAATTTCTCGGGTGGGGCGTAAGATCGTTTTACCCTCTGAATACAGCAAGGAAGGAATGATGACCCCTTCTGTTTTGAATGACATCAGCCCCATCGCTGCGCAATTAGAAGAATCGACCATTCGGGCGATTGCCAATTTTGGCATGACTCAACCTGAGGTGATCCCTCTCTGGTTTGGTGAATCAGACATCAGTACCCCGGAATTTATCAGACAAGCCGCCATCGAAAGCCTGAATCAAGGGCACACCATGTACACGCCCAACAATGGTACGCCGCAATTACGGCAAAGTTTGGCTCAGTATCAGGGACGTTTGTTTAGTCGAAATTTCGACGAAGACAACATGATGGTAACGGTATCCGGAACCAATGCCGTCATGCTCGCCGCACAAGCGGTTTTAAAACCGGGCGATAAAGTGGTGGTGATCACGCCTGCTTTTCCAACATTGATGGCCATTCCCCGGTTATTGGGTGCAAAAGTGGTTGAGTTCCCGCTGACACAACGGGATGGCAAATTTGAACTCGACATGGCGGCGCTGTTTGCTGTTCTAAAAAATGCCCGCGCCTTAGTGATTAACTCACCGGCAAATCCAACCGGCTGGATGGCCAGTGACGCACAAATCAGAGCCATCATCGAATTCTCCCGTCAGACTGGTTTATGGGTGATCTCTGATGAGGTCTATAACCGTCATGTGTATGAAAGCACTGCAGCACCGTCATTTTGCCAATATCTTGATGAAACAGATCGCGTGATTATCTGTAATAGCTTTTCCAAAGCCTGGTGTATGACTGGCTGGCGTTTGGGCTGGCTGACATTGCCGAAAATCATTCGTCCGACCATGACCAAATTGATTGAATTTAATGTCTCCTGCGCCCCGGCATTTGTTCAAGCAGCTGGTGTTGCAGCCATTGAGCAGGGCGAAACATTTTTGCAGCAAACGCGCGATCGTTTCCGGCATTCACGAACAATGGTTCAGAAGGCGCTCGGTGATCTGCCGGGAGTGACACTGTATGAAATGCCTGCAACCTTCTATGCATTTCTGAAAGTCGAAGGACTAGCAGAGAACAGCCAGCCATTTATTCTCGACATGATCCGCCATGCCAAAGTCGGTGTCGCTCCGGGTGAGGCATTTGGTGTCGCGGGGCGGGGGCATCTGCGGGTTTGTTATGGCGCCAATCACGAGACATTGGCAATGGCATTAGCACGGTTACAAACAGCGCTCACAAAACAGGTCGCCTATGTTTGAGTTGGTCATTGGCATTTTGTTTCCGTTATTTGCGCTGGTCTGTGCCGGATTCGGCATTGCGCGTTGGATGAAGGTCGATCTAAGCCCCATCAGCCGTATCAATATGGATATTTTTTTACCCGCCTTGGTGTTTGCATCATTAAGCACCATGCCGCTGGATATGACGAAGATCCCGCTGTTAAGTGCAGCTATCCTGGCCATTTTTGTGCCGGGTCTCTTAATGCTGCCAATGTGCAGATTCTTCAGGCTGAACTACAAAACCTGGGCGCCGCCATACATGTTCAGGAATAGCGGCAATTTTGCTATTCCTTTATTCACCTACACGTTTGGAGAAAAAGCACTTGCTTCCGCCGTGTTGTTATTTGTGATTTCAACCTGCGCACATGTCAGCCTTGGCTTGGCCATTCTGAGTAAGGAAAACCCGCTTAAGCAAGTGGTTCGTATGCCTATTTTTCTGGTATCGGCTGTTGCTCTAGCATTGAATTTATCGGGGATCGGTGTTTGGCAACCACTGCATCAGGCAACGGCATTACTGGGGCAAACCGCCGTGCCAATCATGTTACTTTCTTTAGGCGCGCAGATGCGGCACATGCGATTGAGTGGTTTAAAAATCGGTTTGGTGTGCACATTGTTATCATTGACTACCGGTGGGATCACTTTCGCCCTGATTCACGCATTGATTCCTTTAACCCCCATTCATCTGCAAATGATGTTGTTGTTTACGATGCTGCCACCCGCAGTGATGAATTTTCTTTTTGCTGAACGCTTCAATATTGAACCGATGAAAGTCGCATCGATGGTGTTATTCGGAAATTTTATGTGCCTGTTTACGTTGCCAATTTTGCTTACCATTGCGCTGTCTTTATCCACCCAATGAGGGTGTAAATAAGCCCTGTCTGCCAGATCACATAACCCGCCAACTGACCAAGGGAGCAGTGAAAAAAAGAACACCCATTCCGGATCATCAAACAACACTTTGAATTTGTAACAATCAGATTATTTTCCGGCTGTTTCATATTGAGTCTGTTGTTTGATGATCTAATGGCCTGCTGTCCGCTAACCTATTCAAAGTTATATCTGCTGGCCCCCGTTTTTGCAGGGCTAATTAATATACCAACCAGACTACAGAGTATCAGAACCACCCCGACGGCTATTGCTAACGTAATGCTCTCATTCAAAAACAAAATCGAAGAGAACAGCCCAATCACCGGAACGCCTAACGTTGCAACAGACATCGAAACCGGGTTGATACGTCGACCGACGGCCAAGGAGATGACAAAACAGAAACAGGTTGCAAGCGGGCCGATAAACACTAGCAGGCTGACTAACTCCGTGTTCCAATTTATATGAGGTATCCCTTCTGTGATCAGGGCAATCAGCATAAGCGGCAATGCTGACAGCAACATTTGCCATGGTGCGAGCATCAGTGGGCTACTATGCCATTTGTGCTGTTTCACATGCACGATGACGATACTCCAGCACAACGCGGCGGCCAGAAGCATGATGTCCCCGATAATGGCGGCTAATTGCCCGTTGAACAGCGAGGGCGAGAAAACCACCACGATTCCGAGTAAGCCGGCTATCACCGCATACAGCTGACTTCTTTCCAGTGACCGGCGTAAAACCACTACGGTGATCAGTGAAACCCATAGCGGTGTTGTGTAAGCGAGTAAGGCGGCTTGCCCTGCCCCTATTTTGGTCATGGCGATCAAACCTAATGCGGTAAAAGCCATCATTTGTAACAAACTGACACTCGCAATGATCGGGATGTCCTGCCTTGCCGGAAATTTTAGTTCGCCTCTGATGCCTGTAAAAAGGAACAAACACAGCGCCGCACTACCAAACCGGAGCGTGGCCAGCCATAACGGGCTGATCGAATGCAGACAAATCTTCATGGCTGGCCAGCTGAGCCCCCACAGTAAAACCATGACCCCCAGTTTGAACAGATCACGGGAAGATGTCGTCGGGTCGGAATAGGTTATGGAAATGCAATTGGATGCTGTCATCGCAAAATATACTCCAGGTCATCGATCATATCTTCGGCAGATTCCAACCCGATAGATAAGCGGAAGAGGCCTTTTCCTGCATATTGCAGATATTCCTGTTGTTGCTCAGGCGTCAGCCGGTACGTCGATTTCATTAAATCTTCGGTTTTTAGCAAGACAGCAAGACTACGCTGATGACCAATGGAGTAGGCATAGTGGAACAGGCGTGACTCATGGGCAAAACGCTGTTCGGTGGTGTCGATATCTTCCACCTGGAACACCACAATGCCGCCAAACTGATCCATCTGACGTTGCGCGAGTTCGTGCTGAGGGTGTGAAGACAATCCGGGATAAATCACTGCTTTCACGCGAGGATGCTGTTCCAGCCAAGCCGCAATTTTCATCGCAGACTGGCACATCATATTCATGCGCGGAAAGAGGGTGTCGATACCGCGCATGATCAACCACGCATTCTGTGCTGACAGGCTCGCCCCAAGATAGACGCCTGCTTTCGAGCGGATTTCAGAAATCAGCGATTTTTTACCCGCGACACAACCACCTAAGGCATCGCCATGACCATTGATGAATTTGGTCAGCGAATGCACCACCAGATCCACCCCAAAGTCACAAGGACGGGTCAGCACCGGAGTTGCAAACGTGGAGTCGACAGACAGCAGAATATTTTTCGCCCGGGTAATTTCTGCCAGCGCCTGCAGATCGGTGAGGCGCAACAACGGGTTATTAGGCGTTTCTGCATGGATCAGTCGTGTATTTGGTCTGATAGCTGCAACCACATCATCAATGCGCGATAAATTCACCGCGGTGACTTCAATACCAAAGGAAGGCATCACTTGTAATGCCAGCTCGTTAATCGCGGCATAACAGACATCACTGATGATCAGGTGATCACCTGATTTCAGCAGCGAAAAGAAAACTGCCGCCATGGCTGCCATCCCCGTCGCAGCCGCATAAGCATCTTCCGTGTTCTCCAGTGCCGCCAAGCGTTCTTCTAACTGACGAACTGTGGGGTTGGTCCAACCGGCATAGAGAAAAGGTGTTTCCGTCAGGTCTAAACCATTCGCTGAAAAAGCACCATCCCCCGGCACAAAACTATTATTCACTGACATGGAGATATTCGGCGCAATCGCGTGCGTCAGTGCATCGGGTTCTAAACCGGCATTTAAAGCGAGCGTCGCTGGTCGAAATGGGCGAGAAGGTTGTTGAGTCATTATTATTTCCTTTCAATTCAGCGGCGAACCGGTAGTTGACGTTCAATGCGTCCGAATACTTTAACGATGAGCGCACTGAGTGCGACGTAGAAGATGGCAACCAGAATGAGCGGTTCATAGACCAGCAGGGTGTCTTGTCTGATTTTGTAGGCAACGGAGTAGAGATCCATCACGGTGACGGTAAAAGCTAAGGGGGTTGCTTTCAGTTGCAAGACGACTTCACCGGCAATGGTAGGTAATGCAATACGAATTGCGCGGGGCAGCCAAATACGGCGGATCAGCGTCCAGCGAGACATACCGAACGCTTTGCCTGCTTCGATCTCACCTTTCGGTACAGACAGTAGGGCCGCGCGTAAAACGACCGCTTCATAAGCTGCATAGTTCAGGGTAAATGCGACAGCGGCGAAGAAAAAACCTTCCCGCAAAACCGGCCACATGAAGCTATGACGGATTCCAGGGATCATCGGTAACAGCGAGCCGATACCGTAATACAGCAGCCATAACTGCACCAGCAATGGAGTACCGCGGAGTAACGTGCAATAACCGCTTGAAAATTTAGCCAGCTGCTTAGGCCCCATCACTTGTAACAGCGCCAGCACCACCGCCAGACAGAACCCGAGACTGACGGAAATCACAAGTAATGCGATGGTTTGTTCAGCGCCTTTCAGCAGCAGTGGCCAATAATGGGTGATCCAGGAAAAATCCATTTAAAAACTCCTTAACTCACGCGAACCTGACCACGGCGGAAACGACGTTCCAGCGCATCAAATACCGAGTTAGAACACAAGGTGATCACCAGATAAATCAGTGCAGCGGTACAGAAAAAGAAGAAATAGAACTTGGTATTACTGGCCGCCAGCTTAGTGATCATCGCAAGCTCCTGATAACCCAATACGGCGATCAGTGCGCTGTCTTTGGTGACCGATGCCCACAGGTTGGATAACCCCGGCAGAGCCGCTGGCATCATGGCGGGCAGAATGATGCGGCGAAAACGCATGGTGCCAGGCATGCCAAAGGCTTTCCCGGCTTCGATTTGCCCGGTCGGGATCGCCAGAATCGCCCCACGAATGACCTCCGTGGCGTAAGCGCCCTGCACAATGCCCAGCACCAGAATCGCAGTAGCAAACCCATTGATTTCGATCGACTCAAAACTCAGCGCATTTAACAGCGCATTCAGCGAATCTGTGCCGGCATAATAGAGAGCCACAATCAGGATCAGTTCGGGAATTGCCCGGACAACAGTGGTGTAAAGATTTAAAACCGGAGCCAAAGAGCGGCTCCCGTTTAATTTACCCAATGCACAGCAAAGCCCGATCCCAATCCCGGCCAGAAACGCACCGAATGAAATTTCCAGTGTCGTGAGGGTGCCTTTCAGTAAGGAGCTCCCCCAGCCCGGAGCCTCCAGTGCCAGTAAGCTGGTGTAGGTTGAGATATCCATGATTAGTTACCATACGGATCGAAGCTGAAATATTTCGCTGAAATTGCTTTGTACTTACCATTGGCGCGTACTGCAGCGATCGCTTTGTTGAGTTTCTCAGTCAGCGCGGTATC
>JAQUHG010000005.1 GCA_028683735.1 Tolumonas sp.
ATGTTAGCTTTGCCGCGGGCCTGAATGATTTAATTCTGATCGCTGGACGCAAAGAAGATCCAGATAGTCTGTTTTTCCAACGTCGCCTGCGTATCGAAGGTGATACCGAGTTAGGGTTGGAAGTGAAAAACCTGATGGATAGCCTGGATCTGGATGAATTACCGAAGATTATCCGTCTGGCGCTCAATGATCTGGCTTTGTTTGTTCAGCAAGGAATTCAAGCGCCTGAGAGTGCTGGCACCCGCGCCGCTACCATTTGATTGTGATAGCATGCCCGCAGATGAAGCATAACAGGTAGTCATAATGCTGGAAAACGTTCGCATAATTTTGGTTAACACCTCTCACACTGGCAATATTGGCTCGGCTGCCCGCGCGATGAAAACGATGGGATTGTCACAGCTGGTGCTGGTTGACCCAGTGCAACCGCCCGATGGACAATCAGTTGCGCTGGCGGCAGGGGCGACCAATATTCTGGCAAATCTGCGTATTGTGCCAACGCTGGCGGAAGCCATTGCTGATTGTTCTTTAGTGGTTGGTGCCAGTGCGCGGTCAAGAACCTTAGTTTGGCCGATGTTAGATCCCCGGGAAATGGGTGAACGATTAGCAACCGATGCGAAGAAGGGCACTGTGGCATTGGTGTTTGGTCGTGAACGGACTGGTCTCAGTAATGAAGAATTGCAGCAGTGCCATTACCACGTCAATATTCCGGCTAATCCGGAATACAGTTCGCTGAATGTCGCAATGGCGGTGCAGACGCTGAGTTATGAAATTCGTATGGCATGGTTGGCGCAGCAAGAAAGCGGTGTTCAGGTCGATGATGACAGTGATTATCCACCACAGGCGTCAATGGAGCTGTTTTTCCAGCATTTGGAAGAGACATTACATCAGACCCAGTTTCTGCATTCCGATCGCTCCGGGCATGTCATGATGCGTTTACGGCGCATGTTTACCCGTATGCGGCCCGACAGTAATGAGCTGAATATTTTGCGTGGAATATTAACCTCGATACAAAAACCACCACGTAATAGTTGAGTCATTTAGTAGGAATAATACTTGACTGAAAAGGTCGGACATGACAGCATAAATCCATTATGAACAAACGGGTATGCAAGCCATGAGACTGACTTCTAAAGGACGCTATGCGGTAACAGCGATGCTGGATGTTGCCTTACATGCCGAGCTGGGGCCGGTACCACTGGCAGATATTTCAGAGCGGCAGGGTATTTCACTTTCCTATCTGGAACAGTTGTTTGCCCGTCTGCGTAAGAATGGTTTGGTATCCAGTGTGCGTGGTCCGGGTGGTGGTTATCGTCTTGGTGCTGATGCAGATAAAATTGCAGTCGGTAAAATCATTGCAGCGGTAAATGAATCGGTAGATGCTACCCGTTGTCATGGCGAAACAGGCTGTCAGGGTGGTGTTCAGTGTCTGACTCATTCATTATGGCGTGATCTCAGTGCACGTATCAGCGATTTCCTGGATGAAATCACCTTGGGTGAACTCGTTCGTCAGGCTGAAGTAAAGCGTGTTTCCGAACAACAGAATAAACATCAGAACTCTGCTCAATCACAACGTAAACCGATGATGAGTGCAGATTCAATTATTGAAAGTTTAATGGAGTAAATGATGAAACTCCCGATTTATCTTGATTATTCAGCAACTTGCCCAGTCGATCCTCGTGTTGCTGAAAAGATGATGCAATGTTTAACACTGGACGGTAATTTTGGTAATCCAGCATCCCGTTCACACCGCTTTGGTTGGCAGGCGGAAGAAGCCATCGATGAGGCGCGTAATAACATCGCTGATTTGATTGGCGCTGATCCGCGTGAAATCGTCTTCACTTCCGGTGCCACCGAATCTAATAACCTGGCAATTAAAGGTGCAGCCCATTTCTATGTGAAACAGGGTAAACACATTATTACCAGTAAAACCGAACATAAAGCAGTTCTGGATACTTGCCGTCATCTGGAATCTGAAGGCTATGAGGTGACCTACCTTGAGCCGCAATCTAATGGTTTATTTACACTGCAGCAGATTGAAGCGGCGATGCGCCCAGACACCATACTGGTCAGCATCATGCATGTGAATAACGAAATTGGCGTGATCCAGGATCTGGCTGCCATCGGCGAATTGTGTCGTGCCCGCAAAACTCTGTTCCATGTTGATGCCGCGCAAAGCGCCGGTAAAGTTGAAATCGACGTTGACGCAATGAAAATTGATTTGCTGTCTTTGTCTGCGCATAAAGCATATGGCCCGAAAGGTATCGGTGCGCTGTATGTTCGCCGTAAACCACGTGTTCGTCTGGAAGCTCAGATGCATGGTGGCGGTCATGAGCGTGGTATGCGTTCCGGTACCTTGCCAACTCACCAGATCGTAGGGATGGGCGAAGCCTTCCGCATTGCGAAACTGGAAATGGCGGATGAAGCTGTTCGTATTAAGGCACTGCGTGATCGTTTATACAACGGCCTGAAAGATATCGAACAAGTCTTTGTTAACGGCTCAATGGAACACCGTGTGGCTGGCAACCTGAACATCAGCTTTGCTTATGTCGAAGGTGAATCGTTGATGATGGCGCTGAAAGATTTAGCGGTTTCATCAGGTTCAGCCTGTACTTCCGCCAGCCTGGAACCATCTTACGTGCTGCGTGCGTTAGGTTTGAATGATGAACTGGCGCACAGCTCGATCCGTTTTAGTATCGGTCGTTTTACAACCGAAGAAGAAATTGATTATGCAATTGGTCTGATCCGTAACTCGATTGGTAAGTTACGCGATTTATCACCGTTGTGGGATATGTTTAAAGAAGGGATTGACCTCAGCAAGGTCGAGTGGGTTAGTCACTGATAGTTAGGAGAGTATATTATGGCTTACAGTGAAAAAGTTATTGATCATTACGAACACCCGCGCAATGTTGGTTCCTTCGATAAAAATGATCCGAATGTTGCAACAGGTATGGTCGGTGCACCAGCTTGTGGTGACGTCATGAAGTTACAATTGAAAGTAAATGAACAAGGTATCATTGAAGATGCCAAGTTTAAGACTTATGGTTGTGGTTCAGCGATTGCTTCCAGTTCTCTGGTAACCGAATGGGTTAAGGGTAAAACGCTGGATGAAGCGCAAGCAATCAAGAACACGGATATTGCTGAAGAATTGGCTTTGCCACCAGTGAAAATCCACTGTTCAATTTTGGCGGAAGATGCCATTAAAGCTGCGATTGCAGACTATAAGCATAAAAAAGGTTTGGTATAAGTATTTGGTGTAAGTTCTTGGTATAAGTTTAGTAGGGTAGGAACGTATGGGTATTACATTATCGGACTCAGCCGCAGATCGCGTAAAACGGTTTCTCACTAATCGCGGTAAAGGCGTGGGCTTACGCCTTGGCGTGAAAACTTCCGGCTGTTCCGGTATGGCCTACGTTCTCGAATTCGTTGATGAAGTGAATGGTGAAGATCAGGTATTTGATGATAAAGGTGTCAAAGTTATTATTGATGCTAAAAGTCTCGCCTATCTGGACGGCACTGAGCTGGATTTTGTCAAAGAAGGGTTGAATGAAGGCTTTAAATTCAACAACCCTAACGTGAAAGATGCCTGTGGTTGCGGTGAAAGTTTCACCGTTTAAACCGTCATCAGGAGCGTAATGCGAATTCGACTCGCTTACTGTACTGTTACATGATAAAAGGCGCATTCAGGCGCCTTTTTCATTTTTATCCCCAGAGGGAATAGCTTGTGAATTACTTTGAGTTATTTCAGATCCCGGTCTCGTTGAACCTTGATACGGCGCAACTGGCGGTTCGTTATCGTGAACTGCAAAGACAGTTTCATCCGGATAATGTCGCAGCTCAGGCCGACGCGATTAAGCTGGAAGCAATGCAGCAAAGTGTCGAAATCAACAGTGCCTATAATACGTTAAAATTACCGCTGGCTCGGGCGGAATATATACTGGTATTACAGGGGATTGATCTGCGTCATGAGCAGCAAACCGTCAAAGATACCGCCTTTTTGATGGAACAACTGGAATGGCGCGAAGAACTGGATGATCTGCAACACCAACCTGATGAAGCCGCAATCACTGGTTTTCTGGTCAGAGTGAAACAGTATTATCAACGTTATTTCCTGTCGCTGGAGCAGCAAATTGCCGCTGCTCAATATCACGAAGCGGCAGAAACCCTGCGTAAATTGAAGTTTGTTCAGAAAATGAAGGATGAGCTGGACAAGCTGGAAGAGTCACTCTTTGATTTATAACGGCTGAATTTATAACGACTTAATTTACAACGAATAATGTATGCAGCTGGCATACATATGAGGTCTAAAGATACGTTATGGCTTTATTGCACATTGCAGAACCCGGGCTGAGTGCTGCTCCGCATCAGCAAAAATGGGCGGTCGGTATCGATCTGGGTACAACCAACTCTTTGGTCGCTGTTGTTCGCAGTGGCGTCGCAGAAACACTGGCCGATGCATCAGGACGAGATATTCTGCCATCTGTTGTTCGCTATTTACCCGATGCTTTACTTGTCGGTACTGAAGCGAAAAACTCTGCCGCAGAAGACCCGCTGAATACTATCCAGTCTGTTAAGCGTCTGATGGGGAAAGCGCTGGCTGATGTCACGCAGACCAACCTGCCATATCAATTTACCGGCGGTGATAACGGCTTAGTGCATATCCATACCTGTCAGGGTGACATCAATCCGGTTCAGGTTTCGGCTGAAATTCTGAAAGCATTACAACTGCGTGCCACACAAGCGCTGGAATCTGAGCTGGATGGCGTGGTGATCACGGTTCCTGCCTATTTTAATGATGCACAACGTCAGGCTACCAAAGATGCGGCACGTCTGGCTGGCATGCATGTGTTGCGGTTATTGAATGAACCGACTGCCGCTGCGGTGGCTTATGGCCTCGATTCGGGTCAGGAAGGTGTGATTGCCGTGTATGACTTGGGCGGTGGCACCTTTGATATTTCGATTTTGCGCTTACACCAAGGCGTATTCGAAGTGATGGCAACGGGTGGTGATTCAGCACTCGGTGGTGATGATTTTGATCATCTGTTGGCAGATTGGATTGCAGTGCAGGCCAATTTAACCGCACCATTTACGCCTCAAGTGCAACGTCAGCTGCTTGATTTAGCCTGCGATGTGAAACAACAACTGAGTAGTGACGATTCTGCGGCAGTTCAATTTGCACAATGGACTGGTCAGATTAACCGCGCTCAATTTGAAGAACTCATCACGCCGCTGGTGAAACGCACCTTGATGTCCTGCCGTCGTGCATTAAAAGATGCAGATATTACGGCAGACGAAGTGCTGGAAGTGGTCATGGTCGGTGGTTCGACCCGTGTTCCTTTGGTGCGTCAGCTGGTCGGCGATTTCTTTGGTCGTACCCCATTAACCAGCATTGACCCGGATAAAGTAGTTGCGATTGGCGCAGCGATTCAGGCGGATATTCTGGTTGGTAACAAGCCAGAATCAGAAATGTTGTTGCTGGATGTAATTCCGTTGTCGTTGGGTCTTGAGACCATGGGTGGTTTGGTTGAAAAGATCATTCCACGCAACACCACTATTCCAGTTGCGCGTGCGCAGGATTTCACCACCTTCAAAGATGGTCAAACGGCCATGATGATCCATGTGCTGCAAGGTGAACGCGAACTGGTCAGTGACTGCCGTTCGTTAGCTCGCTTTACATTACGTGATATTCCGCCATTAGCGGCAGGGGCGGCGCATATTCGCGTGACCTTCCAGGTCGATGCTGACGGTTTACTCTCTGTGAGTGCGATGGAAAAAAGCACCGGTGTGCAGGCTGCCATCGAAGTGAAGCCTTCCTATGGTCTGCAGGAAGATGACATGCTGCGCATGCTGCGTGAATCGATGGAATTTGCCGAAAAAGACATTCAGGCGCGCATGCTGGTGGAGCAAAAAGTTGAAGCCGATCGTGTGCTGGAAAGCTTACGTCAGGCGTTGCGCAAAGACGGTGATGCACTGCTCTCTGCAGACGAATTAGCCGCCATTGATGCGGCAGTACAAAATCTAGTGAATGTTCAGCAAGGTAGTGATCCGGATGCGATCAAAGTCGCTATCACTGCGCTGGATGAAACAACCAGTGAATTTGCGGCCCGACGTATGGATGCATCAATCCGTCAGGCATTGCAGGGACACAAGATTGACGAGGTGAACTGATGCCGAAAATCGTATTTTTACCCCATGAAAAACTGTGTCCGGATGGCATGGTGGTCGAGGCTGCAGAAGGCGAGACTATTCTGGATGTCGCGTTAGCCAATGGGATCAATATTGAACATGCCTGTGAGAAATCCTGCGCTTGCACCACCTGCCACTGTATCGTGCGTGAAGGTTTTGACTCGCTGGAACCGAGTGATGAACTCGAAGATGACATGCTGGATAAAGCCTGGGGTCTGGAGCCGGATTCGCGTTTGGGGTGTCAGGCACGAGTGGCTGACGAAGATTTGACGGTAGAAATTCCAAAATACACGATCAATCTGGCGTCTGAACAACACTAATTTGTTACATGAAAATGGAGCATCAGAGCCACTTGAAGTGGTAACCTGTTGCTCCATTTCTATTTTCAGGATTTCGGAAAAGAATCATGACTGCATCCATGGCTGTTATTCTGGTTGAAGCTCCTGCTGATGCCTGCTGGGGTGAAAACGCCTTATTAAGTTTTAATCAGGGCTGTGCCTTTATTCATCTCACTGGCGCACAAGCGGATTGGTTACGCCTCATTCAACGTGCGGGTCGTCGTTTAGATAGTCAGGGCATTAAACAACTGGCATTAACTGGAGACGAATGGGATCTGGAACGTCGGTATGCTTTTTGTCAGGGTTTTTATAACCCGCGTGGCGGTCAGCAGCTTGATCTTGGGGATATGAGCGAACAAGAGCAGTTACAGCTGGATGCACTGTTGGAAACGGCGCGCTGGACACGTCAAATCACGAATGCGACACCGGATGATGTTTATCCAACCGTGTTGGCAGCCGAAGCGGCTAAATTTGTCGCGAAACAAGCACCCGAGCGGGTGAATTATCACATCCTGCAAGGGGAAGCGCTGAACGAGCTAGGTTATACCGGACTCTACAACGTGGGCCGAGGCAGTGTACATGAACCGGCTTTCCTGAAGTTAGATTACAATCCAACCGGTGATTTGGATGCGCCGATCATGGCTTGTCTGGTCGGCAAAGGGATCACATTTGATTCTGGCGGCTACAGCCTGAAAGAGTCGGATATGATGTTACCGATGAAATCAGATATGGGCGGTGCCGCCATGCTGGCAGGTGCGTTGGCACTGGCGATACGTCAGGGGCTTAATCATCGCGTACAACTGATGCTTTGTTGCGCTGAAAATCTGGTCAGCGGATATGCTTTCAAACTCGGCGACATTTTGACATATCGTAATGGTGTCAGTGTTGAAGTATTAAATACCGATGCAGAAGGTCGTCTGGTGTTGGCTGATGGCTTGTTGGATGCCAGTGCTACCGGTGCGCCATATATTCTGGATGCGGCGACATTAACTGGTGCTGCGAAAGTGGCGCTGGGCCGTGATTATCATGCGGTGTTTAGCCTGCAAGATGAACAACTGGTCGATGTAGTGGCTTGTGCCAAAGCGGAAAATGAAAAAGCGTGGGCGTTGCCGTTAGAGCCATGGCACGTCGCGCAGTTGACATCATCCTATGCCGATCTGGGCAATGTTTCCTCTTCCGAAGGAACTGCTGGTGCGACAACGGCTGCGGCATTCTTGTCCAAATTCGTGCGGGAAGATGTAAAAGGCTGGGTACACATGGATTTATCTGCTTCTTTCCAGAAAAATGCAAATGATCTGTGGGCCCCGGGCGGCAAAGGTCACGGCATCAGAACCATTGCCCGCTGGTTACGTTCCCTAAAATAATCTTGCCCATTTGTGCCGTAGCAACCCATCTGCGGCACATTATTTCTCTCTTGTTTTTCCTTGTACCTCCTCTCGGCTCTTCGCTTTACTCTGTTCATACTGCACCAATGTTTCAAAACTAGATCAACTTATCATTAACACTATATTTTCAATTGCAGAACATCCTGTTTCGTCATAACGTGTAGCAAGGATACAAATATGTATGATGATACAAGGACATAGCATGACAATTGAACGCACTTTCTCCATCATTAAGCCTGATGCCGTGGCTAAAAATATTATCGGTGAGGTATATCACCGTTTTGAGTGCGCAGGCTTGCATATCATCGCAGCAAAAATGCTGCATTTGTCTCAAGAACAAGCCGCTGGTTTTTACGCGGAACACAAAGGTAAGCCTTTCTACGATAATCTGCTGAAATTCATGACCTCTGGCCCAATCGTGGTTCAGGTTTTGGAAGGACAGGATGCTATTCGTCGTCACCGTGAATTGCTTGGTGCAACCGACCCAGAAAAAGCACAGGCAGGCACTATCCGTGCAGATCATGCGATCTCAGTAACGCAAAATGCGGTGCATGGTTCTGATTCTGCCGAATCGGCTGCCCGCGAAATTGCATTTTTCTTCACTGAAGATGAGATTTGCCCACGCACGCGTTAAGCTCAACCAAGAGTTGGTTAAAATTTTGACATATCGTCAGTAATTTGACTTTATTGCACACATCCTGTGATGACACCTGATATAATTTATACATATCAGGTGATTGGAGATGTGGTGATGGAGCAAATGGATAATCTGCTTCTGGTTGATGCCAATGATGAACGCCGTCAGCAATTAGAGACGGTGTTGTCATTTATGGGTATTCAGTGGCAGAGCGGTGGGGAAGAAGATTGTCTGGCTTATCTTTCTGCGGTGGAAAATATCTCCGCAGTTGTAGTGGGCGATCTGAAAACAACAACCTTACCGGAATTAGCTACCCGTTATTCATCGGTTCCTTTTATCAGTGCAGAACAATCAGAGCTGAGTAATAGCAATATTATCGGTTTTTTGTCGCAGCCTTTTTCCTATGAATCACTGACACAGATGCTGCATTTCTGTCAGGCGTTTCGCTCTTTGCACCCCACATTACAAACCAGCCGCCAAATGCCGGCATTACTGAAACTGCTGGTTGGTAAAGGCAGTGCCATTCAAAGTGTGCGTAAATTGATTGAACAAGTCGCCAGTAAAGATGCCAATGTGTTGATTCTTGGTGAATCAGGCACCGGTAAAGAGGTGGTTGCGCGCGCAATTCATGAAATGTCTGGCCGAGCGAAAGGGCCGTTTGTGCCGGTAAACTGCGGTGCGATTCCTGGTGAATTGCTGGAAAGTGAACTGTTTGGTCATGAAAAGGGCGCATTTACTGGCGCAATTTCCTCTCGCCGTGGTCGCTTTGAATTGGCGGAAGGCGGTACGTTATTTCTGGATGAAATCGGCGATATGCCGATGCCGATGCAAGTTAAGCTGCTGCGTGTTCTACAAGAACGCCTCTATGAACGGGTCGGTGGCACAAAACCGATCCAAGCGGATGTGCGTATCATCGCAGCGACACACCGCAATCTGGAAACCATGATCAGTGAAAATCGTTTCCGTGAAGATTTATATTACCGCCTAAATGTATTTCCTATTGAGACCCCATCACTGCGTGAGCGACTGGACGATATCCCATTGCTGTTGCAGGAAATGGTTAATCGTCATCAAGCCCAGCATCACGCCTTTGTACGCTTTACCCAGCGCGCGATGGAATCACTGATGCAACATAATTGGCCAGGCAATGTGCGTGAATTATCTAATCTGGTGGAACGGTTATTAATTCTGTTTCCAAACCGGATCGTGGATATTCAGGATTTGCCCGCGAAATATCGTTATGGCGACTGGAGCGAAGACATGCCATTAGATGAAGCTGCATCGGAATGGGCTGAGCGCGAAGCTTTATCATCTGTGTTTATGGAAACGCCGGAAGAATCGCCATCTGTCGCTGCGGAACCGTTTGCTTCAGTATTACCAGAAGAAGGGGTCAATCTGAAAGAGATGATCGCTGAGCTGGAAATGGATTTAATTCGTCAGGCATTGGAAATGCAGGACGGTGTGGTAGCTCGCGCGTCAGAATTATTAGGTATGCGTCGTACGACATTGGTCGAAAAAATGAAAAAATATGGAATGACGGCCAAAGATATGTAGTGGAAAAACAGCAAGTTTCTATCTGGACACTACACTGATCAAGACAAAAATCAATTGTGCTGATGCGGCGAGGGAATAATGAAAATAGTACATAAGCTCATTTTGTTAATCGTGGTGGGTTTTTTTGGTAGCGTGTTAATCAGTATTATTGGTTTCAATAGGCTCTCTGATGTCAATAAAGAAATACGTACCGTCATGGACAATACATTACCCAGTTTCAACGCATTAAATAATGCAAATATTGATTTTCTGGAGTTGCGATTGTTGCTCCGTTCTCATGTATTAACTTCAGACCTGAATGAAAAACAGGCATTGGAATCAAAGATTTCAGACAAAATAAAAGCATTAGATACTAATTTAGTTGGCTATGAACCACTGGTTTCTGATGAGCAAGATCGTGCACTTTTTGAAAAAGTGAAAAGAGATGTCTTGAGTTACGAACAAGAGTCAAAAGTGACGCTGGAGCTATCAAGACAGAATAAAACAGAAGATTCTATAAAGTCTTTAGCTAATGCAGCGAATATTGCGGAGTCAGTTTCGACTTCTTTAGCTGAAGGCGTCAAATATAACGAAAAAATGGCGCGTGACGACGATAAAATCAGTCAGTCAAATTATGATTCAGCGAAGTGGGTTCTGGCTGTTTCAACTATCTCAGTCACCGGTTTTCTGGCGTTAATTGGCTGGCTTATTTACCGTCAGATCAGTACCGGCCTGAAGGTTGCGCAAACTACCATTTCCCGCATCGAAAACAGTCTGGATTTCACGTTACGTGCTGAAATAAGTGGCAGTGACGAAATAAGTTTAATGCTGCGGGCATTCAATCAGCTGATTGGGCGCATGCAAAATAACCTGCGTGAATTACTGCAAGGTGTTGAACAAGTTGCAGTAAGTGCTGACCGCCTGCAATCGTCAGCGCATCGGGTCTCTGAAGGTTCAAGCTCTCAGAACGCATCAACGTCTCATATGGCGGCTTCTGTTGAAGAAATGACGGTAAGTATTAACCATGTTGCCGATCAGGCGAATACCACCAGTGAGCAGTCTAATGAAGTAGGCCGCAAAGCCGAAGCAGGTCAGGATGTCATTGCCCATACCGTTGATAATATCCATGCCATTGCCGGTGCGGTTGATAACGCTGCACAAGATATTCAACAGTTGGAAGCGAAAGGCCGGGAAATTGAATCGGTTATTAATATCATCCGTGCTGTTGCTGAACAAACCAACTTACTGGCGTTGAACGCGGCGATCGAAGCTGCGCGTGCGGGGGAGCAAGGCCGAGGTTTTGCGGTCGTTGCTGATGAAGTGCGTAGCCTCGCAGCCAGAACTGCAACATCAACCAAAGAGATCGGCGATATTATTACAGCAATCCAGAATGTATCTGCTTCTGCCGTAAAACGTATGCAGGAAGCGATTGTTAAAGTCGAGCAAGGTGTTGAAGGTGCTGGTCAGGCCAATGAAACAATGGAAGAGATTTGCCGAGTTGCTACGGAGAGTGTCTCTCTGGTGGCCGATATTTCTCATGCCATTCGTGAACAGGGTGCTGCGACCAATTCAATTGCGCAACAGGTAGAAAATGTCGCCCAGATGGTGGATGAAAACACCCAAGCTGCCAATGAAACGGCGGATTTGGCAAATGATTTATCGAAGATTTCTGATGACATGAAAAAAGTCGTCATGGCCTATCGATTGTAATTTTTCTGATTAAAATGAAAGGCAGCTTCGGCTGCCTTTTTAGTTGGCACGTTTTTTGTCTTATCTGGTTATGCACACTATGTTGCGACGGGAAAATGACGGATGAGCCAGATAACTGAATTGAATAGCCACAACAAATCGACCGATGAAACTATGTTGCTGGCGGAAATTTTTGATCATATTCCTTCCGGCTTAATATTGGTCGATCGCGCAGGGAAAATCTTTCGGGTGAACCCTGCCGCACAAGCTCTGCTGGGTGGCAGCTTATTAGGTGAATCATGGTTGTCAGTCATCCAACGCGCGTTCTGTCTGCGTGATGATGATGGCCATGAAGTATCGTTGCGCGATGGGCGTCGGGTTCAGGTTTCAACATTACCCTTACAACATCAGCCTGGCCAGATGGTACAAATTACCGATCTGACTGAAACCCGTCGTTTACAAGAGCAAGTCAGCCATATGCAGCGGTTGTCGGCATTGGGTAAAATGGCGGCTTCACTGGCGCATCAAATCCGCACGCCGCTTTCTGCGGCGATGTTATATGGTGCTAATTTAGCGAACCGGACATTGACACCAGAGTCACGTCAGCAATTCCAGCAAAAATTAATGATGCGCCTGAAAGAGCTTGAGCGTCAGGTGAGTGATGTTTTGTTATTTGCCCGCAATGGCGATCAGCAGAAAGTTGAACCGGTCGTATTGCGCGATCTGTTGCAACAGTTACAGCAACGCGCTGAAACGTTAATGACAACACATGACGTTGTGTTCACCGTTAATGGGCCGGAGCGAGACATCAACTTGTTGGCAAACAGCGAAGCCTTAACCAGTGCCTTAATGAACTTGTTAGAAAACGCCATACAAGCTGGGGGCAAGCAATTGCTGCTCACTGTTGAACCTGAAGCCGAACAGGTCATGCTCCGGCTGGTGGATAACGGTAAAGGCATTACCCGCGAACAGTTAGCCCGCATATTTGAACCTTTTTATACAACACGCAGCAGTGGAACTGGTTTGGGGCTGGCGGTTGTGCAGGCGGTTGTTCAGGCCCATCAGGGAACTATTCAGGCATCATCCTTACCCGGGGAAGGAAGTTGTTTTAGCATTCGTCTGCCATATCACCACGTACAACTACAACACGTACAGGAAGGTGCGGCATGAGCCAGCGAACATTATTAGTTGTCGAGGATGACCCTGGTTTACAGGAAGCAATTGTCGATACATTAGAATTATCGGGCTATCACTGTGTAACGGCTGATTGTGGCGAGGCAGCATTGGTTGTTTTACAGCGTCAGAAAGTAGACATGATCATTTCTGATGTACAAATGCCGGGAATGGATGGCTTGAGTTTGCTGCAAAACGTGCAGCATTTGTATGCACAGATCCCCATGTTGTTGATGACTGCGTTTGGCAACATCGAGGGTGCTGTCCGCGCGATGCGAGATGGGGCGGTTGACTATCTGGTTAAACCGTTTGCCCCTGAAGTGTTACTGAATCAAGTCAGTCGTTATGTACCGGCAAAGTTGGTTGAACGACGGACGCCTGTATATGGTGATCCGAGAACAGCTGAATTGTTACAACTGGCGGCTAAAGTCGCGCGTTCCGATGCGTCGGTAATGATTAGCGGGCCAAGTGGTACGGGGAAAGAGGTTTTAGCCCGTTATATTCATGATCAATCATCCCGTTCTGAACAACCTTTTATTGCCATTAACTGCGCGGCAATTCCGGAAAATATGCTGGAAGCAACACTGTTTGGTTATGAAAAAGGCGCCTTTACCGGTGCGGTACAGGGGTGTCCGGGAAAATTTGAACAAGCGCAGGGCGGCACTTTGCTGCTCGATGAAATCACGGAGATGGATCCCGGCTTACAGGCTAAGTTATTGCGCGTGTTACAAGAGCGTGAAGTTGAACGGTTAGGCAGCCGTAAAACGATCAGTCTGGATGTCAGAGTGATTGCGACAACCAATCGTGATTTGCGTAAAGCCGTAAGCAATCATCTGTTTCGTGAAGATCTGTTTTACCGGTTAAATGTATTCCCGCTGCGCTGGTTGCCTTTACGTGCGCGGGCTGGCGATATACTGCCACTCGCTGAGCATTTGTTGCGCCGCCATACTATGGAACAGCGTTCAGCATTACCGGATATAACCACTTCCGCATGTCAGAAATTGCTGGCGTATAACTGGCCGGGAAATGTACGGGAACTCGAAAACGTCATGCAACGCGCGTTGATCTTAGCTAAAGATCAGAAGATCACGGCAGATGAGATCTTGTTTGATACCGATGCGGTGTACTCTACCGATGATGAATCGTCCTGGGATGACGAAACGGACGACGTATTCAATGAACGAGTTCCAGGCATTGAAAAATTGGGTAATGAACTGCGTCAGCAGGAACATCAAATTATTCTGGATACCTTAATTGCTTGTGAAGGTAGCCGTAAAGCAGTCGCTGAACGTTTAGGGATCAGCCCCCGGACCTTGCGTTACAAGCTCGCACGGATGCGGGATGTCGGTATCGACGTGCCTGACTAATTCACTTATTGAGTTACCCTTCTTTTGATCAGTCACTGTCCTAGTGACTGATATCATTACTTTTCTTCCTTTATCATTTGCTTACACTTCTGGCACTTTAATTGCTTTTCCATAGTTATAACGCATTAGAGTCAATTATTTGTCGAAGTGAGGAATGGTATGGACGTGCAAGCAACATCCCTGATGAAACAATTGGAAGCCTTGCGCTTTGAAGCTTCAGGGGCTTCTGTCAAACCAGCCAGCGAAGGGAATGTTACTCAGGACTTTAATCAGTTGCTGTCACAAGCACTGAATAATGTAAACGATATGCAAGGTCAGAGTGATCAGTTGCGTACGCGTTTCGATATGGGTGATCGAAGTATTAGCCTGTCGGATGTTATGATCGCCGGTCAGAAAGCATCAATCGCTTTTGAAGCAACCGTTCAGGTACGTAATAAAGTGGTGGATGCTTATAAAACCATCATGAATATGCCAGTGTAAAGAAGGGGTAAATCATGGCTGAAGCAGCAGGGGATAAACGCACTGACCTGATGGTTGGTAGTAGTGATCCGTTACTGGATAAAGCGCTGGATGCCTCAGCAGCTAAATCCTCTTCTTTTAAATTTCTGTCGAATATGGATTTTTTACGACAGATCACGCTGATTCTCGGTTTGTTGATCTGCGTTGCTATTGCCGCGTTTATTTTTATGTGGGGTAATGAGCCGGAAATGCGGCCATTGGGTCATTTCAACACCCCTGAGATGATCAAAACGCTGGACTATCTGGATCAGCAAAAAATTGCCTATAAAGTGCAAGACAACAACATCTTAGTAAAAACCACTGAATTCAGTACCGTGCGTTTACAGTTACAACGTGCGGGTTTTTCTGCTTCCAATGAAGAAAATACCGGTGATGAATTATTGATGCGGGATCCTGGTTTTGGCCTGAGCCAACGCATGGAAGGTGAACGTCTGAAACTGAGTCGCGAACAACAATTATCCCGTGCAATTGAACAGTTTCAAGGTATCGGCAAAGCAACCGTATTGTTAGCAATCCCGAAAGATAACGTATTTGCACGTAATGAACGTAAGCCGAGTGCGACGGTTGTGTTGGTGTTAAAAAGTGCAGCCTTAAAACAAGAAGCTGTGGATTCTATCGTTGATACGGTGGCTTCTGCTGTTCATGGTTTGGAACCATCTCGTGTTACTGTAACCGACCAAAATGGTCGTCTGTTAAATTCCGGTTCCCAAGATCTGATGACAGCGCGTAGCCGTAAAGAATTTGAGATCCAGCAAAAACAAGAAGCCGAATATAAGCAAAAAATAGATTCAATTCTGAGCCCTGTTTTAGGTTTGGATAATTACACGGCTGAAGTGGATGCCAGCCTCGATTTCTCACAAGAAGAACAAACTCGCCGAGTTTTTAATCCTGATGATCCTGCGGTTCGTTCTGAAGTGACGACGGAAGACAATAATGTCGGTAATGGTGCGACGGGTATACCGGGTGCTCTCAGTAATCAACCGCCATCTAACGCGCAGATCCCTGAAAAAACGGGGGCACCGGGTTCAAGTAGTGCTACCAGTGGTCACAGCCGTAAAGAAGCAACCCGTAACTATGAATTGAATACAACTATCAGCCATGTTCAGCGTCAGACCGGCAGTATTCGCCGTCTAACGGTCTCGGTGGCTGTGGACTATAAAACGTTAACAGACAAAGATGGTAAAGTTGATCGTCAACCCCGTACACAAAGCGAGCTGGATACCATCCGTCGGTTATTACAAGGTGGATTGGGTTTTGACGTTAGCCGTGGCGACCAAATTGAAGTCGTTAGTATTCCCTTTAATCGCCCTGATCTGTCTATTGAGCCGGAAACCAAGGTGTGGGAATCAGACTGGTTCTGGCCTGCAGTCCGAATTGGCGCATCAATCGTATTGATCCTAATCTTGTTGGTAACGGTTGTGCGTCCGGTTATGAAGAAACTGCTCAATGCTGAACCAAGTGAAGGCGCGCTTAATGTCGACCTGGATTCAAGAATGGCATTGGAAGGAAGTGATGAACTCAGTTTGCTGGCATCACAAGCTGAAAGTGAAGAGCCTATATTTGGTTTACGTAATGGTCAGCTAGTGTTGCCTGATCTGCATCGTGATGAAGATTTGTTAAGAGCGGTACGTGCGTTGGTATCTAATGAACCAGATCTGGCAGCACAAGTTATTAAAGAATGGGTCAGTACGAAGGATTAATATATGCCACCAGTTCCAGCTAACCCTGCTGTCAGTGAAATGACGCCTGAACAAAAACAGCTCATTGAAAAAATGTCTGGAATGGAAATGGCGGCGGTATTAATGCTTAGTCTCAGCGAAGATGATGCCGCGCAGATATTCCGGCATTTAGAACCTAAACAGGTACAACGCTTAGGGATGTCGATGGCCTCGATGAAAGATTTTGGTCAGGATCGTGTCACGGCAGTACATCGCCAATTTATTGATGATATTCAGAAATTTTCTAATATCGGTATTGGCAGTGAAGACTTTGTGCGTAAAGCTTTGGTGGCGGCACTGGGTGAAGATAAAGCCGGTAATCTGGTTGAACAGATCATCATGGGCTCTGGTGCCCGCGGTCTGGATTCGCTCAAATGGATGGATGCCCGTCAGGTGGCCAGCATCATTCAGAATGAACATCCACAGATCCAGACAATCGTACTGTCATATTTGGACCCAGAACAATCAGCCGAGATTTTAGGTCAGTTCCCGGAAGCGGTACGTCTTGATCTGGTGATGCGTATTGCGAATCTGGAAGAAGTTCAGCCTGCTGCGTTGCAGGAACTGAACGACATCATGGAAAAACAATTTGCCGGTTCGGCGGGTGCGCAATCTGCGAAAATGGGCGGCCTGAAAGCGGCGGCCAGCATCATGAATTACCTCGATACCAACATTGAAGGTCAGTTGATGGATGCGATCCGTGAATCGGATGAAGAGATGAGTCAGCAGATCCAGGATCTGATGTTCGTCTTCGAGAACCTGATCGATGTCGATGATCGAGCCATTCAGAGTATTCTGCGTGAAGTGCCAGGTGATCAGCTGCAGAAAGCACTGAAAGGTGCCGATGACCAGCTGAAAGATAAGATCCTGAAAAATATGTCAAAACGTGCTGCGGAAATGTTGCAGGAAGATTTATCCTCCATGGGGCCAATTCGTGTCAGCGATGTAGAAGCGGCGCAGAAAGAGATCCTGTCTGTTGCCCGTCGCTTAGCGGATGCTGGTGAGATCATGCTGGGTGCCGGTGGTGGTGAAGATTTCTTATAGTGAGAAGATATGGAACCGTTGGACAAAACATACATCCCGGCCGAGCAGGCTAAAGATGCCGACAAATGGGAATGGCCCGATGTTGATGAGCCTGAACAGCCGCTCAAAGGTTCCAATGCATTAGGTTATGCGCCAGATTGGTATCGAGAAGAAAGTTTACCGACTGAATCGAGTGATGTGGCGGAAGAAGAGCCGCAACCACTGACACTTGAAGAAATCGAATCTATTCGTCAGGCCGCCTATGAAGATGGGTTTGCCGAAGGTAAAGAAGCCGGTTTTCAGGCGGGCTATGCTGACGGTATGACGCAAGGTGAAACGGCTGGTCATACAGAAGGGCTGGATAAAGGGCGTGAAGAAGGATTAACTCTCGGCCGTGAATGGGTCGAAGAACGTGCACAAAAATGGCAGGATTTACTTGATAAGCTGGCACATCCTTTAGCTCAGGTCGATAAGATGGTTGAGCAGCAATTAGTTTGGATGTCGATGCAACTGGCTAAAGCACTGATCAAGACCGATGTGCATCTGGCTCCGGATCTGATCCTGAATAGTTTGAAAGAGGGTCTGAAACAATTACCAGCGGCCGAAGAGGGGATTTCTATTGAAATGCACCCTGACGATCTGGAGATGATCAAAGAAATTTATGGCGAAGAAGAATGCCAGAAACGTAACTGGCAGTTACATGCAGAGCCTAGTCTGCAACGCGGTGATCTGTTGCTGTCCAGCTCAACTTCCAGTGTGGATCTGTTTTTAGAAAAACGCATTGAACAATTATTCCGTCAATTCCTGCGTCAAAATGTGGATAAAACGTCGTGACGCTGCTTAAACGTCTACAGCAATATCAAACTGATGGCTTGAGTGGTCGAATTGCTGTTGCTGGCAAATTGACTCGTGTCGTTGGTTTGACCCTCGAGGCAATCGGGTGTCGGGCTGCGGTCGGTTCGCTGTGTCATATTGAAACTCAAGATGGTGTATTGGAAGCGGAAGTGGTTGGTTTCTCCGGCGAGAAGCTATTTTTGATGCCCAGCGAGCAACTCAAAGGTGTTATTCCTGGCGCCAAAGTTACACCACTCAGTGAAGAACACGGTGTGCCTGTCGGCATGGCGTTGCTGGGACGCGTCATCGATGGGGTGGGTACACCACTGGATGGCCTCGGTGATATCCTAACTGCTGATACTGCACGTTATACCACCATCCGTTTGAACCCATTAGCGCGTCGGGCGATCACGCAACCGATGGATGTTGGTGTGCGCGCGATCAATGCAATGCTGACGGTGGGGCAAGGTCAACGTATGGGCTTATTTGCCGGCTCGGGGGTGGGTAAATCGGTCTTGCTGGGAATGATGACGCGAGGCACTACCGCCGATGTAGTTGTGGTTGGCCTGATTGGTGAACGTGGTCGAGAAGTAAAAGAGTTTATTGAAGAGATTCTGGGTGAAGAAGGGCGAGAACGAGCTGTAGTTGTTGCGGCCCCGGCCGATGCATCGCCGCTGATGCGACTCAAAGGCTGTGAAACGGCGCTGACGATAGCAGAATATTTTCGTGATCAGGGCTTAAACGTTTTGCTGCTGATGGATTCACTAACCCGTTACGCACAAGCGCAGCGTGAAATTGCACTGGCGATCGGTGAACCGCCGGCAACGAAGGGTTATCCGCCGTCAGTATTTGCTAAATTACCCGCCTTGGTTGAACGTGCCGGGAATGGTGGTGATGGGCAAGGCTCGATCACGGCATTTTTCACTGTGTTAACCGAAGGTGATGATTTACAAGACCCGATTGCCGATGCTTCTCGTGCGATCCTTGATGGTCATATCGTGTTATCACGAGAACTGGCCGATGGTGGTCATTACCCGGCCATTGACGTTGAAAAATCAATCAGCCGTGTTATGCCGATGGTGACATCGGAAGAGCATATGCTGATGGCTCGCACACTGAAGCAGTATTATTCGTTATATCAACAAAACCGTGATCTCATCACCATTGGTGCCTATCAGAAAGGGGCTGATCCCCGAATCGACCAAGCTATTGCTATTCGTCCTGTGTTGGAGCAGTTCTTGCAACAGCGCATGAAAGAAGTTGTACCGTATGACCAATGTCTGGAAGGGTTACGTAATGTAGCGATGACATTGGTTAATGGTCAGCGCCGCTAATAGCGTGATAGCAGTGCCAAATGGGGTAATGTATGAGTAAAGCATTGGAATTATTGACGTCTCGTTTATTAGAAGCTGAAGATCGTGCCGCCAAAATGTTGGCGCTGGCTCAGCGTGAACAAGCGAATTTTCAACGTCAACTCGACGCGCTGAATGAATACCGCCAAATTTACTCGTCACAGATGACCGACAAAGCTGCTGTCGGTTTGGAATCCAGCCATTTTAATCATTACCACTCTTTTATCGGAAAATTGGATCATGCTTCGGTTCAGCAGCAGAAAGGTTTTCAGCAGGCTAAACAGCAGTCCGAGCAAAAACGGGAAGAGTGGCTTGCGTTGCAACAACGGCGAAAAGCGATAGAAATGTTGCTGGAACGTAAAGCGGAAAAAGAAGCCTTAAAACAGCTGAAACAAGAGCAGAAGTTGTTGGATGAGTTTTCCACATTCCGTTTTTTTCATCGCCAAGATTCAGCATCTTAATTACAGGCCCATAATGGCCTGTAACTTGCTAGAAACGTGTTATTACGTTCATCAGTGTCATCTCTTTGCCGCGACTAACAGCCATTCAAAGAGATTTAAGGCAGGAGTAATAGCATGTCCTCGGTCTCAGTTTCTGTAGCCGTTCCCACTAAGTTAACGGCATTAATGCCGGATGCTGTTAATGGCGATAGTGTAACTCCTTCATCAAAAAGCAGTTTTTCTGGTGTGCTTAATGCCTCTATTCCCATGGATGCCCCAGCTGATGCGGCAGTGAGCCCAGGTCAACAGGAACTTCCTGCGGAATCTAAGGATACTGATGCTGCTTCCTCTGCACAGGCAGAAACTGCCGCCGACATGCTGTTAACGTTGCAGGCAGCCCGGCAAATGGATACCTCGCTGCAAATACCACAACCTGCGATTTCGTCTGATGTATCGTCAGAGACCGCTGTAGATTCGGTTGCCGTTGCAACTACTGCTACCTCTGCCACAGATAGTTCTCAGGGCGATATTTTGAATGGTATTCAGGGACAAACAAACGCGAATAGTCATGCAGAAATAAAATCCGCTGCTACAAAGATGCAAGATGACATTCCTAAAACATCTGAGATGACTGGAAACATGTCTTTGGCAGATGAACAATTGCCAACAGCAACAGCAACAGCAACAGCAACAGCAACAGCAACAGCAACAGCAACAGCAACAGCAACAATCCAGAAAACTGCTGAGGTTGCATCGCCTACAGATGAATCAATCAAATCTGATATTTCAGCGCAATCGACTCAATCACAAGATCTTAGTGTGGCAAAAACGGTTAATAAGCAAACTGTGAACGTTGATATGGTTGATAACACCGCGGTTACTGATGAAAGCACCAATGTCGCTACTTCTGCACAGCAACAATCAGTGAACACTGCAGATTCGACACCTTCGCAAAATGATAAAATACAAAAGGCTAAACCAGAGAAAAAAACAAAAACTGCGGATGCGGATATAACGCAAACCGATCTTTCAGCTGTATTGGTTAATATGCAGCCGGTTGTTAGCGAACCAGCTACACCTGTTGTAGAGAGTAATAATGCGGAAACTTCTTCCAATAATACCGCAACAGCAGCAACAGATAGTGATGCAAGCAAAGGTAAAAAATCAGCAGGTTCAGCGAAATCAGCCTCTTTAGGCAATATGATCCATGATTTGGTTTCGACGCTGAAAAACGATGAAAAATCTTCAATAGCCAATGATAGTACAAGCACAGCCGCAATGATGGCTGAGGATTCAACAAGTAAGGTGGATGACAAAACTGCTGATGCGGCAATGACGGCAAACTCAGCAGTAGAGCCTGAAAGTACAAAACCCGATGCTCAAACGACATTCGAGTTGGGGTTAGGCAAAGAGGCGACAGCTGCTAATTTAACCCAGCATGAAAATCATGGCGTTAGTGTGACAGGGAAAAGTGCGCTTGGGTCAACCGGCGCCTTGCCGGAACAGGCACAAGGATTACGGAATATCACTGAACAACTGCCTTCGCTTTATATGAAAAACGGGCAGATTGATGAGCATGAATTAGGTGCCAGAGTGATGCTAATGGCCGGTCAGAAATGGCAGGAGGCGGAAATCCAGCTTGAGCCGCAAGGAATGGGTAAGATCCGCGTTCAACTGTCTATCGATCAAGAACAGCAGACCAATGTGCAGTTTATGGTTCAGCATTCCCAAGCCAAAGAAGCATTAGATCAAAGCCTGCCACGGTTGCGTGAAATATTGACACAAAATGGCCTACAACCGGGGCAGACTCAGGTTCAGCAACAGGCTCCAGATAGCTCAGGTCAATCCTGGAATCAGCAAATGGCAAACAACAGTGCCGCAGAACAACAGACAAGAAGAGAATCCTCGCAGTCTGGGAATGCATTTTCCGGTTTAACCAATGATGAAATTGCACAAACGGTAACCGTTTCTGCATCAGATGCTGCAGGAATTGATTTCTATGCTTGAAGGTCTCGCTAAGCCAATTAAGATGATGTAAGTATTAGTTAAAACCAAAGGTGTCAAATGGCTAATGATAATGAACAAGAATTAGAAATTAAGCCTAAGGGCAGTAAAAAGAAACTGATTATTATCATTCTGGCTGCAGTATTGCTATTAGGTGGCGGCGGTGGAGCTGCGTGGTTTTTTCTTTTTTCTGGTGGTGATAAAGCTCACGGTGAACAGAAAGACGGAGAGGCTAACTCTGATAAAACGCCTGAACAATTGGCGGCTGAAAAAGAAGCTTTTTATGTGGGCTTACCTCGGGCATTTATTTTTAATGCCCACGGTAACACACGTGATCGATTGGTACAGATCAAAGTCAAACTTCTGGTTCGTGGTCCGGAAAATGAAGCATTAGCCAAACAGCATTCTCCTTTAGTGGAAGGCACTCTATTAAAAGTATTCAGTGCAGCCACCGTTGAGCAGTTAACCACTGTAGAAGGCAAAGCGAAGTTGCGTAAGGATGCTGAAGACGAAGTCACGAAAACACTAAAGGAATTAACCGGTAAGCCAGTTGTCGAGCAGATCCTGTTTATCGGGTTTGTAATGCAGTAACAATGAAATTATCACAGGTGCGGTATGAGTGATTTATTATCACAAGACGAAATTGATGCTCTACTTCATGGCGTAGATGACGTCGAAGAAGAGGTTGTGTCGTCATCAGCCCCGGAAGGGGTGATGAGTTTCGATTTCTCATCTCAGGATCGCATCGTTCGTGGGCGTATGCCTACGCTTGAATTGGTCAACGAACGTTTCGCCCGTCATATGCGTATCAGTCTGTTTAATATGATGCGCAGAACAGCGGAAGTATCCATCAATGGCGTACAAATGCTGAAGTTTGGCGAATATGTCCATTCTTTGTTTGTTCCGACCAGCTTGAACATGGTTCGTTTCCGCCCGCTGAAAGGAACCGCACTGATCACGATGGAAGCCCGTTTGGTTTTCATTTTGGTAGAAAACTTCTTTGGTGGTGATGGGCGTTATCACGCAAAAATTGAAGGCCGTGAATTTACGCCGACCGAGCGCCGGATCATTCAAATGCTGCTGAAACTGGTGTTTGAAGATTACAAAGAGGCTTGGGCGCCAGTTATGGATGTTGGGTTTGAATATCTTGATTCTGAAGTAAACCCAGCAATGGCTAATATTGTCAGCCCGACAGAAGTGATTGTGGTGAGTTCTTTCCACATTGAACTGGATGGCGGCGGCGGTGATTTTCACGTTGCAATGCCATACTCTATGTTAGAACCGATCCGTGAATTACTGGATGCGGGCGTACAAAGTGATAAAGGCGATACCGATCTTCGTTGGAGCAAAGCACTCCGAGATGAGGTCATGGACGTATCTGTCGGGTTAAAAGCCAAGCTATTAGAAATTGATTTGCCTTTGCGCAAATTGATGGAGCTAAAAGCAGGCGATATCATTCCAGTTGAAATGCCTGAAAGTCTGATGGTGTACGTTGAAGGTTTACCTACGTTCCGGGCTAAAATGGGCCGCAGTAAAAAGAATAATGTGGCATTAAAAATCACCGAGAAAATTAAACGCCCAGAAACGGTGAAAGGTGAAATGACGCAGGTTACCCGACACGGTATGCGTATTGATGGCCTGGCTGAACTTGAAGAATTAGAACGTATTATTGAGGATGACTGATGAGTAGCGAAGAAGATTTGATGGCCGATGCTTGGGCTGCAGCACTGGAAGAGCAAGTTAAGAGCGAAGCCCGACCTGCAACATTAGATGAATTTGATACGGATGCACCTATTACCGCGGAAGAGCGTCGTAAGCTGGATACGATTCTCGATATTCCCGTGACAATTGCGATGGAAGTGGGGCGCAGCCAAATTAACATCCGTAATTTGTTGCAGCTAAACCAAGGTTCGGTTGTTGAGCTTGATCGCGTGGCCGGTGAACCGCTGGATGTGCTGGTGAATGGCACTTTGATTGCCCATGGTGAGGTCGTTGTTGTTAACGACAAATTCGGGATTCGTCTGACGGATGTTATTAGCCAAACCGAACGCATCAAGAAGCTGAAATGAAACGTTATTGTCTTTTTTTCGCACTGGCTTCGATGCCTTTATATGCAGCACCGGAGAGCACAGCTACTGCCGGTCTGGTTCAATGGTTGTTCAGTAGTTTGTTAGTGCTGGGACTTATCGTTGTGCTGGCTTGGGGGCTGAAAAAAAGCCGTCTGGTTCCACAAATGGGCCGCCCAGATTTTAAAGTATTATTTACACTGCCCGTGGGTTACAAAGAAAAACTGATGGTGGTACAGGCTGGTGAACAACAATTGTTATTAGGTGTCACTGCGCAACAAATTTCTTTTCTGACCGAAATTAATCCACCATTGTCAGCAAATACGTCAGCCCCTGTATTTGCACAACATTTGTCTCGTTGGATGAATAAAGCTACTCCGTCAGAGGATGACAAAGCATGAGCCACTGGCGTAAATGGCTAGGTTTATTTGTTTGTTTTTGCCCGGTATTGGCCCACGCTGCCAACACAGGTGGCATGTTACCCGCGCTGACAGTTTCCACTAATGCTCAAGGTGGGCAGGATTACAGCTTAACGCTGCAAGTTTTGGCGCTGATGACTGCGCTGACGTTCCTGCCATCCATAGTTATCATGATGACCTCGTTTACCCGAATCATCGTTGTGTTATCAATCTTGCGGCAAGCCATTGGTTTACAGCAAAGCCCATCCAATCAGATCCTGGTAGGGATGGCACTGTTCATGTCTTTTTTCATCATGTCACCGGTATTAGATCGTATTAATAACGATGCATTACAACCTTACATGAGCGAACAGATCACCGCGAAAGAAGCGCTGGAAAAAGCTGAAATACCACTAAGACAATTTATGCTCGGTCAAACACGGATCAAAGATCTGGATGTTTTTACCGAAATAGCAAATGTAAAAGCCGATAAACCGGAAGACGTACCGTTACGAGTGCTGATTCCAGCGTTTATTACCAGCGAACTCAAAACCGCATTTCAGATCGGTTTTATGTTGTTTTTACCCTTTTTGGTTATCGATTTGGTTATTGCCAGCGTCTTGATGGCGATGGGTATGATGATGCTGTCACCGATGATGATTTCTTTGCCCTTTAAACTGATGTTATTTGTGTTAGTTGATGGCTGGGGGTTGATCATGGGGTCATTGGCTAACAGCTTCGGGCTTGGGGGTGGCTAATGACACCTGAAGTCTTCCTGGACGTCTTCCGGCAAGCGCTGGGGCTTATCTGTATTTTGGTCAGTGCAACCATCATTCCAAGCTTAATTGTTGGTTTGCTGGTGTCTATTTTTCAAGCTGCCACATCAATTAACGAACAAACCTTGAGTTTCTTACCTCGTTTGTTAGTTACGCTGGCTGCGCTGGCGTTGGGTGGGCATTGGGGATTGCAAATGCTGATGGATTTCATGGTTCAGATGGTGCATGAAATTCCTGAGGTATTAGGATGAACATCACCAGCACACTCTTAATGGAGATGCTGGCAGCGTATATCTGGCCATTTACTCGTTTAGCTTCCATGCTGATGACGATGTTAGTCATTGGTTCTCAGTCTGTACCTATTATGGTTCGGATGTTTTACTGCATTGTGCTTACCGCTGTCATTGCCCCTGTGTTACCTAAGATGCCTGCCACCGATCTTTTTTCGATGGGTGGTGTCATGATCACGTCACAGCAAGTCTTGATCGGCATAGCAATGGGGTTGATATCTCAAATGCTGGTGCAGGCATTTATTATGGCCGGGCAGGTGATTTCAATGCAGACCAGTTTGGGGTTTGCCTCAATGGTTGATCCACTGAATGGTGAATCAACACCGGTTATCGGTCAGTTCTATCTGATGTTGGGGACCTTGCTGTTTTTTGCATTGGATGGTCACCTGACGATGATTCAGATGATAACGCAGAGTTTTATTACTTTACCGGTTTCAGCGGAAGGGCTAACTATCAGTAGCATGCATGCGATAGTCGATTTTGTTTCTGTTCTATTCCAAACTGCGCTTTCATTTTCGTTATCGGCAACCATTGCATTATTGTTGATCAACTTTTCTTTTGGGGTGATGACCCGCGCGGCACCTCAGTTAAACGTATTTAGTATGGGTTTTGCTGTCACTATGATTTGTGGCCTGTTTATCATGTGGGCTTCACTCAGTGGCTTCATGGATCATTTTGTTCTGCACTGGCAACGAACACAAAATTTAATGTGTGATGTGTTGGCTCTTTCCTGCCGCGAACCATAGAGAGAAATTGATATGGCTGATGACGAACAGGAAAAAACGGAACAACCCACCGGCAAGCGACTGCAACAGGCGAAAGATAAAGGCCAGGTTCCCCGATCCAAAGAGGCGGGGACGGCAACCGTTCTGCTGGCCGGTATTTTGGGCCTGTTGATGTTACAGACACCACTCAGCGAAGCCGTGATGAATGTTTTTCAGCGTTGCTTCCACTTTGAGCGTAGCGAAGTCTTTGATCCGAATACCATGTATAGTCTGATTGGTATCAGTATTAGTGAAGTCTTATGGCCGCTGATCTCGCTGTTTTCTATTGTTATGGTGGCGAGCCTTCTCGGTAATATTGCGTTAGGCGGTTTTAATTTCAGCGCCGATGCTATGTCACCTAAATTCAATAAACTCAATCCATTCAATGGTATTAAACGCATGATTGGCGTGATGGCATTGGTTGAGTTGGTAAAATCCATTGCCAAGGTTGGTTTTGTCGCCTGGATGGCTTATTTGCAAATCATGCATCAATGGCCCGCTTTAATGAAATTGAGCCACGAACAATTATCAACCGGAATCGTCGATGCACTGCACATATCGTTAAATGTAGGTATTGGGATCTGCTGTGCGTTATTGCCCGTGGTGCTAATCGATGTGCCATTTCAAAAATGGAATCATACGAAACAATTACGCATGACCAAGCAGGAAGTTAAAGACGAATACAAAGATTCTGAAGGTAAACCGGAAGTAAAAGGCCGCTTACGTCAGATGCAGCGTGAAATGGCTAATCGCCGGATGATGGCCGAAGTACCTAAAGCAGATGTAATCGTCACCAACCCGACTCATTATGCCGTAGCCTTGAAGTATGATCGGTTTAAACCGGGAGCGGCTCCTGTTGTCGTTGCAAAAGGTACCGATGAGATTGCGATGAAAATCCGTGAAATTGCAGATGAGTATAAAATCCCCATTTTGCAATCACCGGCACTGGCACGTGCGATTTACCATACCACCAAACTTGATAAAGAAATTCCTGACGGTCTATTCCAAGCTGTAGCTTTAGTTTTGGCTTACGTATTTCAGTTACAAGCGTATAAAGCAGGACGTGGCGCTCCACCAAGAGAATTACCCAAAGATAAAGAGATGCCAATCCCTGATGAGTTGCGTCATTGACGAGTTCTTGACGTTTTCTTGCTAAAACATAGATTTATTTCATGGCGCGATATTTGCTTAAAATGGTTTAAGTGTCGGCGTTATGACGAAAAATACTATGGAACTAAAAGCCACTTTATCTTCATTTGGGCAATATCGCGGTATTCTTACCAAAGGTATCGGTACCCCTTTGTTGGTGATCGCCGGCTTGGGCATGGTTGTTTTGCCAATGCCTGCCTTCCTGTTAGATATTCTGTTTACCTTCAATATTGCACTGGCACTACTGGTACTTTTGGTTGCGATTTATACCCGTCGTCCGCTTGATTTCGCTGCATTCCCTACGATTTTGCTGGTTACCACGTTATTACGTTTAGCATTAAACATTGCTTCTACGCGTGTTGTTTTGCTGGAAGGGCACAATGGCCCGGCTGCGGCAGGTCACGTTATCGAAGCATTTGGATCAGTGGTTATAGGTGGTAACTACGCAGTCGGTTTAATCGTTTTTGCCATCTTGATGATCATCAACTTTGTTGTGGTAACCAAAGGTGCTGGCCGTATTGCGGAAGTGAGTGCCCGTTTTACTTTGGATGCTATGCCCGGTAAACAAATGGCCATTGATGCCGATTTGAATGCGGGCCTTATCAATCAGGAAGAAGCGAAACGCCGCCGTGCTGATGTCACCGCGGAAGCTGATTTTTATGGCTCAATGGATGGTGCTTCTAAATTCGTAAAAGGTGATGCTGTTGCCGGTATCATGATCCTGTTCATCAACGTTATCGGTGGTTTTATCATCGGCATGGTGCAGCATGGTCTGGGTTTTGCCGAAGCAACGCAAATTTATACCTTGTTGACCATTGGTGATGGATTGGTTGCCCAGATCCCATCGTTAATGCTGTCTATTGCCGCTGCCGTCATCGTTACTCGTCAAAATACTGAACAGGACATGGGCACTGTCGTATTAGGGCAGATGTTCAAAGATCCTAAGTCACTCATCATTGCTGCGTCCATACTGTTGATCATGGGTATCGTGCCCGGCATGCCGCACTTTGCGTTTCTTTTGTTGGGTGGCATTTGTGCTGGTGGTGCATGGCTCGGGCTGAACCACGCCAAGAAAAAAGCACAAGAATTAGCTAACAAACCTGCTGTCACTGGCGATGCCGTTCGTGCTCCTGAGCAAAAAGATCTGAGTTGGGATGATGTGACCCCAGTTGATGTAATTGGCTTAGAAGTGGGATACCGCCTGATCCCGCTGGTTGACCGCACGCAGGGCGGTGAATTGTTAAATCGTATCAAAGGCGTGCGTAAGAAACTGTCGCAGGAATTAGGCTTTTTGGTTCCACCGGTACATATCCGTGACAACCTTGATTTACAACCAAACCAATACCGTATTTCTCTGATGGGTGTTACTTGTGGTGAATCTGAGGTTTATCACGATCGGGAAATGGCGATTAATCCGGGTCAAGTTTTTGGCACCGTGAACGGCATTGAAGGTCGAGATCCGGCATTTGGTTTGGATGCGGTATGGATCACTAAAGATCAGGTCGATTATGCTCAAAGCCTTGGCTACACCGTAGTCGATGCGTCAACGGTTATTGCAACGCATCTTAGCCAGTTACTGACACAACATGCAGCACAGTTGTTAGGCCATGATGAGGTACAAAATTTACTCGAACTGATTGGTCGTAATCAGCCTAAACTTACTGAAGGTTTGGTTCCTGGTGTTGTTTCTATGGGAACGTTGGTGAAAGTACTGCAAAATCTGCTTTCGGAAGGCGTCACCATCCGAGATATGCGTACATTATTACAAACATTGGTTGAATATGCGCCACGTAGTCAGGATCCTGATGTATTAACCGCCGCTTGTCGTATTTCTTTGCGTCGGCTTATTGTTCAAAGTATCGTAGGCGGCGAGAATATCATTCCAGTTATTACATTAGCGCCTGATTTAGAAAGAATTTTACACCAGTCACTGCAAGCGGGTGGGGCTGAAGGGGCAGGTATTGAACCCGGATTGGCAGAAAGAATGCAGAAATCCTTAACTGAAGCGGCTCAGCGTCAGGAATTGGAAGGACAAACACCAGTGCTACTGACCTCTGGTGTGCTGCGTAATACATTGTCTCGTTTTGTGAGAAATGCCATTCCTAACCTGCGAATTCTTTCTTATCAGGAGATACCGGAAGATAAGCAAATCCGCATCGTCAGCTCTGTTGGGCAGCAATAGAGCCGGGAGGTTTAGGTGAAAATAAAGCGCGTATTTGCCAAGGATATGAGAACAGCCCTGGCGGAAGTAAAAGAATTATTAGGGCCTGATGCCGTCATCATGTCCAATAAAAAAGTGACCGGTGGCATCGAGATCGTTGCTGCTGTCGACTATCAGACTGCGCAGGGCGCCCAGTCGATGCCAACCGCAAGAGCATTAAAAGAAGATCGCGTGGAGTTTACAGGGCAACGTCCTGAATCGCAGATGAGTGCTGCATTTGATAACGCCAAAGAAAAGGTAGCGGATAGTCTGGGCGCTTTATTGGCCAGACAGAGCAAACTTGTGCGTGAACAGCAATCGTTTGGATTACCGCCGACATTGGAAGAACAAGCCAAGATGGCACCTGAGCCCGCAAGACCACGACCTCTTGCCAGTTCTCGCCAATCTTCTTCTGCCTCTTCTGCGCATAAAGATAAAGAAATGGAAGCTATGCGTTCAGAAATGGCTTCCATCCGTAAATTACTGCAACACCAGTTATCAGGTTTAATGTGGCAGGAAGTTGAGCGTAGAGAGCCTATTCGTGCTTTGCTGATTAAACAACTGCTCAAGGGTGGTTTTACTGAAACGCTGGCAGATCAACTCGCGGGTATGGTGCCGGAAGATATCCCGTTACATGACGCATGGAAACACATTGAACGTTTACTGACCCAACAACTGAAAGTTGGCGATGACGAAATTATGCGATTTGGTGGCGCTGTTGCTTTATTAGGGCCAACAGGGGTAGGAAAAACGACCACTATTGCCAAATTAGCCGCTCGATTTGCAATGAAATATGGTGCGGAACAAGTAGCGTTGATTACTACCGACCACTATCGGATCGGTGCACAAGATCAATTGCAAACTTATGGCCGGATCATGGGCTGCCAAGTCAGAGCAGTTACCAATGTTGAAGAATTAGGTACTGCGCTCTATCAACTGCGCAATCGTCGGTTAGTTCTTATTGATACAGCTGGCATGGGGCAACGTGATGTTCGTTTAAATGAACAACTCGATACATTAATTCAAAATAGCCGGGTCAAAATTCGTCACTATCTGGTGTTACCTGCTACAGCACAACGTCGGGTATTACAGGAAGCGTATGAACATTTTCACCGTATCCCACTGAGCGGCTGCATTTTGACCAAGTTGGATGAAAGTCTCAATCTTGGCGATGTCCTGGATGTCTGTATTCAAAATTCGTTGCCTATCAGTTACGTTACTAACGGACAACGCGTGCCGGAAGATATTCAGCTACCGAATGTTGCAGAGTTAGTGTCGGTTACCATGCAACAACTGGATGCGCAGACGGGTCAGCCCTATTATTGGAGCAGTGACCCCCATGAGCCGAATCATGCGGAGTTTTATGAATAAAATGGGTGTAACTATGAATCAAGCCAGTGGTCTGCGGAATATGCAGCGTAATCACCGCATCAAAGTTGTCACCGTGACAGGTGGTAAAGGGGGCGTCGGTAAATCGAATGTCACTTTGAATGTCGGTATGAGCTTGGCCGCACAAGGCAAACGGGTGTTGATATTAGATGCCGACTTAGGTTTGGCTAACCTCGACGTTATGCTGGGTCTCCGGGTGCATAAAAATCTGTCGCATGTGCTTTCCGGTCAATGTTCACTCGACGATATTATTATTGAAGGGCCAAATGGGTTGATGATTATCCCAGCAACGTCGGGTACTCAATCCATGGTTGAATTATCACCGTCTGAGCATGCAGGGTTAATCCGAGCTTTCAGTGAATTGCAGACACCGATTGATATGCTGCTGGTGGATACTGCTGCTGGTATTTCTGACATGGTGATGAGTTTTGCGCGTGCGGCCCAAGATGTCATGGTGGTGGTCTGTGATGAGCCGACCTCGATCACCGATGCTTACGCACTGATCAAACTCCTTTCCCGAGAATATGGTGTTTTTCGTTTTCGCATTGTTGCCAACATGGTGCGCAGTTTACGTGAAGGGCAAGAGCTCTTTACTAAATTGACTCGGGTCACTGATCGTTTTCTTGATGCCTCACTGGAATTAGTCGCCTGTATTCCTTATGACAATAATGTTCGCCAAGCAGTAAAAAAACAAAAAGTGATCGTTGATGCATTTCCTAAATCGCCGGCATCGCTCGCATTCCGAGCATTAGCGAATAAAGTTTCCAGTTGGCCAATACCGAACCAGCCAGGTGGTCATTTGGAATTTTTCATTGAAAACTTGTTACAACCCAAAAAAGTTGTAGGTGAAAATCAATGATGAACAAAGCTCAAGCCTATCATCGCCAACAAGATCCTAACCGGCTGGTTGAAAGATATGCAGGGCTGGTGAAACGGATTGGGCAACATATGTTGGCTCGTCTGCCCAGCAGTGTACAGCTGGATGATTTATTACAAGCAGGAATGATTGGACTGCTTGATGCTTACCGGAATTATGATGCCGGGAAAGGGGCTAGTTTTGAAACTTATGCCGGCATTCGTATTCGAGGTGCAATGATTGATGAAATCCGTCAGGGAGACTGGGTTCCACGCTCGGTTCATCGTAATACCCGACGCATATCTGACGCTATTCATGAAGTAGAAACTGAACATGGGCGGGATGCCCGAGATAGTGAAGTTGCCGCGAAACTTGAAGTTGGCCTGGCTGAATACCACAGTATGTTAAACGATACAGCCTGTGGTCGTATTGTCGGTATCGAAGATTTAGGCGTCACTGATGACGTGATCGGTGGTGTTGATGCTGTTTCTGACATGAGTCACTCCTTTGACACCGTCGCGAATGAGCGTTTTTCAACCGCACTATCTGAATGTATTTCACAATTACCTGAAAGAGAAGCACTTATCTTGTCGCTTTACTATGATGAAGAATTGAATTTAAAGGAAATAGGACAAATACTTGATGTAAGTGAGTCTCGAGTTAGCCAGATTCAAAGTCAGGCACTTCACAGAATCAGAGCTCGAATGAAAGAATGGTATTGATAACACAATTAGTTGGCTACACTGACGGTGACGTATCAGGCATAATAAGACATATAGACAGGTTAATTATTTCCTTAGTCTGATTGGGTGGTTGTTTAGGAGGACACTTTGGATAAAAACATGAAAATCCTCATTGTTGATGATTTTTCAACAATGCGACGGATAATCAAAAATTTGCTCCGGGATTTGGGGCTAAATAACACCCACGAGGCAGATGATGGTAATACTGCATTGCCGATGCTGAAGAATGGTGATTTTGACTTTGTTGTAACAGACTGGAACATGCCGGGCATGCAAGGCATTGATTTATTGAAGGCAATCCGCGCTGATGAATCTTTGCGCCATCTGCCGGTATTAATGGTGACTGCAGAAGCCAAACGTGAACAGATCATCGAAGCAGCTCAGGCTGGTGTTAATGGTTATATCGTTAAACCTTTCACTGCAGCAACGTTGAAAGAAAAACTGGATAAGATTTTCGAGCGAATTGGCTGATACAGGGGTATCTATGAAGGCGCAAGTACCTTTAATAACCCTCGATCAGGCTAAAAAGCTGGTAGAACTGCTGGAACAAGGGTTACAGCATGAGGCGAATTTAATGTTGGCAGATGTTTGCCAGCCTAATGCTCATGCTCTTTTTGCGGAACTCGGGCATTTAACCAGACAGTTACACACATCATTGCAAGAGTTTCAACTTGATCCACGAATTCCTGCGTTAGCAGAAAAAGATATTCCGGATGCAAGAGAGCGGCTTAATTATGTCATTGATATGACAGATAAAGCGGCAAATCGAACAATGGATGCTGTTGAGGCTTGTTTGCCGTTGTCAGATAAGCTTAATGATAATATTCAGCGTATTTTGCCTGATTGGAACGCGTTAATGACGTGCAATATTGCTGTTGGTCAATTTAAAACCTTGTGTCATCAACTGGATGACTTCATCAAGGTTTCTGAATTGGATGCCGACAAGCTTCGTCATTTACTCACAGATATTCTTATGGCTCAGGATTTTCAGGATCTGACTGGGCAAATGATCCGTAAAGTCATTGCGTTGGTACAAGAAGTTGAAAATAAATTGGTTGAAATGCTGACGATGTTTGGTGATTTAGACATCACAGCTGAAACTACTTCACAAAACCAGCAGCCAGAACGCAATATCGAAGCCGAAGGTCCTATTATTAACAAAGAGTTGCGAACAGACGTGGTGAATAATCAAGACGACGTTGATGATTTGCTATCAAGTTTAGGTTTCTAGGGAGTAATACATGGGCTTCGAAGTTGATGAGGATATTCTGCAGGACTTTTTAGTCGAAGCATCTGAAATTCTTGAACAGCTGTCTGAACAGTTGGTCGAGCTGGAAAGACGTCCGGATGATCGCGAATTATTGAATGCCATTTTCCGTGGTTTTCATAC
>JAQUHG010000006.1 GCA_028683735.1 Tolumonas sp.
CTGATCAGGAAAAACTCGGCCTGCATGTAAACGTCTTTGTTCATGTGACGTTATGTCGCCAGACGGAAGAGTGTTTGATGCAGTTCGAAGAGGCAATTCGCGATCTGCCAGAGATCATGGAATGCTATCTCATGAGCGGAGAGGCCGATTATATGCTGCGTGTTGTGGTGCATGATTTACGTGAATATCAGCATTTACTGACTAATTGTCTGACGAAAATTCCGGCCGTTTCATCAATTCGATCTAGTTTTGCACTATCGAGAGTGAAATACACAACCGCGCTACCGTTGGGCATTTAACTGGGCATTAAAATTACGTTTATCAGGGCCACCATGCAGCAATGGATGTGTGATTAGCCTAAGTGCTATCTAATATAAAAATGCCAGTTGCTGGACACTGGCATTTTTTCAATCAAATCAGGAAATAACTATTTTCGTTCCCGTTATAAAAATTCGGTTAATCCCTGAAACCACATCACTTCAACAAAATCACCTTTGATCACTAATAATTCTTCGCGAAGAGCCGTAAGAAACGCGTCTTTCCCTTCTTTTGACGACAACACGGCATAACCTGATGCTGCGTCTTTAAAAATCATCGCAAATTGAGGTGCCTGGGTGAGACCCGCTGTCGATGTGACTTTTCCATTTTGTATCGTGAAATGGCGACCAATGCCATCTATCGTCTGGATCTGAAAAACTAATTTTTTACCATCAACATATTTTGCACATGCTGGTTTGGTTTTGACCGCGCGCTGTAACAGCTTAGTTAACATCCAGAGCAAAAATTTGAATTTCAACATGGTTAATTTTTATCCTTACTCTTCATCTAAAAACTGTATTGCATGCTTCAAAAATCGTTCTGGATACTGATATTGAGCGGCATGACCAGCATCTGGATAAATGAATAATTGCGCATTCGGGATGTTCTGAGCCATATACCAAGAATTGATGGTGGGGATCATCACGTCATTTGAACCATTAAGAATGAAGGTTGGCTGCCTGATTTCCCGTAAATGTTTAAACGGTTCTTTGCGATCTAATTTGGCCAGATAATACATATTGGCTTCGATCTGTGCCTGAATTACAGCAGGCGAGCTGGCGGGATCTTGTTCTATCCGCTGGTGACGGCGTTCCCAGAAAGCGAGACCGGCTTGTCGGGCTGCCTCTGAGCGGCCAAAAAACAGGAATAAAAAATCTTCTACCGTTGGAACGGGTCGAGGTGCTGCATCCAAAACACCGGGGTCGGAATCTGGATTTCCACCGCGTGGCCCTGTGCCTAACAGCATGAGTTTTCGGACTAGCGCGGGATGACGCAATGTCAGATCTTGCGCCTGAAAACCGCCAAGAGAAAAACCCAATACATCAACTACGGTTAAGCCGAGTGCGCGTATAACCGCCGCCGCGTCGTCGGCCATCTGTTCAATCCGGGTTCGCGGTGTGCCGGAAGACGAAGCTACGCCACGTCCGTTGAACAAGATCACCTCTCGTCCTGCAGCCAAACCATCTGTTATGAGTGGATCCCAATGATCCATGCCGCCACGGAAATGCTGTAGAAAAAACAGCGGTGGCTGTTTCGTGGTGTTATTTCCCCAACGGCGATAAGCGAATCGGTCACCATCAATGTCGACAAAAAGGGTAGGCGCCGTGAGATGCGTATTGGTCATAAATAAATATCCTGAAATTGAAATGTCAGATCAGTTTGTCGCCATCTTCACCACAACTTTGCCCTTGGCTCGGCCCGTTTCAAGATAAGCAAAGGCTTCTTTTGATTGCGCAAAAGGGAATACTTTATCGACCACGGGCGTAATGTGGCCGGCCTCGATCAGCGCGCCAATCGAGGCGAGTTGTTGGCCGTTGGGTTGAACGAACATGAATGAATAATCGGCGCGGTGTTTTTCGGCTTTGCGTATTATCTTGCGGCTGATCAGACCGAACACAAACTGCATCAAGAAATTCATGCCTCTTGCTCGTGCGAACGCAACATCAGGTGGGCCGATGAGAGAAATCACACGACTATTCGGTTTTAAGATCCGCAGGGATTTCTCAATACTATCGCCTCTGAGCGTACCCAATACGACATCATAGCCCTGCAAAATTTCTTCGAATGCTTGTGATTTGTAATCAATGACTTCATCAGCGCCCAGACGCGACACTAAATCGACGTTACGGGTGCTGGTGGTCGTGGCTACCGTTGCACCCAGATATTTAGCCAACTGGATCGCAAACGTACCAATGCCGCCAGAACCCGCCGGAATAAAGACTTTTTGTCCTGCTCGAAGCTGTGCTTTCTCTTTAAGAGCTTGCCACGAAGTCAGCCCCACCATGGGGATCGACGCTGCCTGAACAAAATCCAAGCTCGCTGGTTTCATCGCCGCAGCACTTTCAGGAACAACCGCAAACTCAGCCAGTGCACCGTGAGGTAAATCGAATAGGCTGGCGAAGATAGCATCACCTACTTTGAAACGAGTGACACGGCTTCCTACTTCAAGCACAACCCCGGCCAAATCGCTACCAACCGTGATGGGGAGTTGATACCGTAAAATTGGTTTGAATGAGCCTTTCGGGATCATGCAATCGATTGGGTTCAAACCAGCCGCATGAACCTGCACAAGCAGTTCGTCATCTTTAATGGTCGGTCTTGGTATGTCGGCGAAATCGATCTGATCGGATTTGCCATAACGTTTTAATATCAGTGCTTTCATCATTTCATTTCGGCCCCAGATAGCGCAGAGCAGGTTGCATTTGTGCAAAGCCAGGTATCATGGCTTGTCTGGTCGCTTCAAATGTTTGCCATTGTGTCGCGTCATGCAGCGGAGGAATAGTTACCGCTTCTCGCTGATCGAAACCAACTAAAGCAGCATCTACTAAGTCATTAACGTCCATCATGGGTGGAAGCGCATTGACGTCTGCACCAGAACGTTCCCAGATCTCAGTGCGTGTGGCGGCAGGAAGAACGGCTTGAACATAGACACCTTTTGGTGCGAGTTCTAGGCTCAGCCCTTGCGATAAAAACAGCACAAAGGCTTTGGTCGCACCATAAACTGACAATCCAAATTCAGGCATCAGCGCAACCGCAGAGCTGATATTGATGATCGCACCTTGACCTGCTTGTGAGAGTCGTGGTGCAACTGCACTGGCAAGACGAACAAGGGCGGTCGTATTGAGTGTGACCAGTGTCTCTATATCATCGGTCGTTTGCTCAATGAAACTACCACCAAGACTTGCACCTGCATTGTTAATGAGGATCCCGATCTGGGAGTCATCACGCAGTCGACTTTCGACAACGGCCAATTCATTCGGTTGAGTTAAGTCGGCCTTGATGATGTCGATGGTGATGTTATTTTCTTCACGCAACCGCGTAGCGAGTGCTTCCATTCTTGCTACATCACGAGCAACCAGAACAAGGTTGTGGCCTCGACGCGCGAAACGATCAGCATAAGTGGCACCAATACCGGATGATGCACCAGTGATAAGGACGGAAGGTTTAGTGTTCATATTGGACTCTCTTTTTAATGATTATGAATGTAATCTAAATTAATTTTAAGATTACATTCATAATCTAAACTGTCAAGTATCTTTGATGATGAACGACATCAATGTATATTGTGGTTCGGGCAACAGACTGGGAAAGGAACGTGTTGAAATGAAAGTCACCAAGGCACAAGCACAAGAGAACCGGGCGCGAATTGTTGCGATAGCATCTAAATTATTTCGTGAACATGGTTACGATGGGGTAGGTGTCGCTGATCTGATGTCGGCGGCCGGTTTTACCCATGGTGGGTTCTATAAACATTTCGGTTCCAAAGCCGATCTCATGGCAGAAGCGGCGGCATATGGGCTTTCACAATCAGCAACCCAGACAAACAACATTGATATTGTTGAATTTGTAAAACAATACACATCACGAGCGCACCGAGATCAACGAAGTGACGGCTGTACTATGGCTGCTTTGTGTGGCGATGCCGCGCGTCAATCTGATGCAGTTAAAACGACATTTGCACATGGAATTGAAAGCTTACTAACGACGATTGAATGTAAAAATTTGAGTCGCGATCAACAGCAGGCGCGAGCACAGAAACTAAATATGCTTGCCCATTTAGTTGGCGCAGTCATGTTATCGCGTGCCTGCCCGGATGACTCTCAACTGGCAGATGAAATTCTGGAGGTCAGCCGCAATGACATTCTTAGGCAACTTGCTCAATAATTGGAATGAATCTAATACCGTGGCCATTTGTTTTTTGCCTATGTCATTGTTAGTTCTATTATTAGATATAAAGAACTCTAAATTGAGTTGCTATCGATGTGTTCATGCATTTGACTCGATGTAGATGATCAACTTAGCAATGAGGATCAATCCCCATGACATTTACAAAATGGTGTTCATGTCTTCTGTTCAGCAAATGGATAATCGTCGCTAGTCTCTCGATTGGGGGTATTGGAGCCGGGTTGGCTTCGGAATCAGTTATTCGGTACTTTCCCTCTGGTACTATTTACGAATACAGATGGAAGCTTTTGGAGCTAGCATTAGCCCATACCAATGATACAAAGAAACTACCGCAGTTAGCGCCTTTCTCGGAAGATGTAACGCAAAACCGAGGTATCTCTTTGTTGGAAGCAGGGGATATTGATGTCATTGCGTTAGGGACAAATGCTGAGCGTGAAGCTCAGCTATTACCAGTAAAGATAGACATTTTACGGGGTATTGTCGGTTTCAGATTGTTAGTTATCCGGGCTGCTGATCAAGAACGCATTACACAGATGGATGAAGTATCACTACGAAAACAACTCATGTTTGGTTTGAATAGCCAATGGGCTGACCTTCCTATTATGAGAGCGAATGGATTTTCAGTTGTTACTTCTTCAGATTATGAAAATTTATTTGCGATGTTGGCTGCCAATAGATTTGATGCATTTCCTCGTGGTCTAAATGAAGCGCGGCGTGAATTAGATGAGCGCAAACAGAATTATTCACAATTGGCGATTGAGAAGTCCAAAGCACTCTATTTTCCTTACCCGGTTTATTTTTGGGTTAATAAAAACAATGTGGCACTAGCTAAAAGAATAGAGCTTGGGTTAAGTCGTTCATTAGCTGATGGATCTTTCCGTAAATTATTCGAGAGTTATCATGCCGCAGAGATCACAGCGATAAAACGAGAGAAGCGTAAAGTGATCCTGCTTGATAACACTATTTTGCCCGCAGGCAATGCAAAACCAGATACGAGTTGGTGGTGGCCTAAGTCCAATCATTAATTTTCGTCATTGATAATCAGGGAGTTCGGGAATGGAAAAACAATGACGATTTCAACACAAACGCTCTCGAGACGCTTACTTTATACCATGCTCCCGTGGTATGTGCTGCTGGCTGTCAGTGTTACCGGAATACAGCTTACTATCCAATATTTCACCGTTGACCATGCTATCGGCAACGATTTGGCATCATTGGGGCGTACCGTTGAACCAGGTGTAACAGAAGCCGTTTGGGAGTTGGATTCGGTACGGCTTTCATCAGCGGCAAAGGGTGTTAGACAGAATGAGATTGTAACCGGGGTTCTTATTCGCAATGATAAGGGCGATGTTCTCGAAAGCGACGGCGTTATTCCTGCACAGCAAAAACAATCGATAACTCTGTTATCCCGTCCATATCGGCAGCAAGTCGTGTCACTTTTCCACCAGTCATCAAATGGTTCTCATCATTTGATTGGTTATTTGGACTTGTACTCCAATCAGAGCGTCCTGTGGGATCGCATTAAATATAGCCTTTCGGTGATGTTATTAAGTTCAGTCATCGTCACCACCTGTCTCTGGTTTATTTTCTCTTGGGCAATTCGTTTTCGGTTATCGGATAGCGTAACCCTGATGGCTAAAACGGTCGCAGGTTGGCGATATAAGCCCAAAGAGATGCGAGTCGAGAAGATCGAATATCCATATCAAGATGAATTAGGTGCGCTCGTTGATGTGCTGAATGAAAGCCAATCGCTACTTTTTGAATCGATACAAAAACTCAATGCAGTGAATCTGAATCTTGAGCAAATTGTTGCCGAGCGGACACAAGAGCTGCGGTTGGCTAAAGACTCAGCAGAGCATGCCAACCTCGCTAAAAGTCAATTTCTGGCCAATATGAGTCATGAAATTCGCACGCCAATGAATGCTATTTTGGGCATGCTTTATCTTGCCCTCAAAAATGATTTACCGTCCAGTTTGCATAACTACCTTTCAAAAGCACAAGGCGCTGCCCATTCTCTGCTGGGCATTATTAATGACATTCTCGACTTTTCTAAAATTGAGGCGGGTAAGCTAGAGCTGGAAAGCATTGAATTCAGCCTTGATAGTGTATTGGATCAACTGACTGACGCAATCAATTACCAGGCTGAACACAAGGGTATTGAGTTTCTTATTCGCTACGATACGGCTATTCCGTCGATTTTACTGGGTGATCCACTGCGTCTTGGCCAAGTGTTGCTGAATTTATGCGGTAATGCGGTGAAATTTACGGAGCAAGGTGAGGTAGAACTGGCTTTTCATGCTCTTTCTATCACTGATACTGAGTTAAATATTCAGGTCAATGTTCGGGATACGGGGATCGGGATGTTGCCTGAACAACAAAATAAATTGTTCCAGAAATTCACTCAGGCCGATCAATCGACAACCCGTCATTATGGCGGCACCGGGTTAGGCTTAGCGATTTGCAAAAATCTGGTTGAGCTGATGGGCGGGACAATATGGATCGAAGATACTCAATTGGGGAAAGGAACCACCATCTGTTTTACTGCCCAATTTAAAATGGCACCACAAGTAAAGTCTCGTCGTCATGAATTACTGGAACAAGCAGGCCCATTACTCAACGGTATTCGGGTGTTGGTGGTTGATGACAATGAAATGTCGCGTGAAATTTTGGCTGGTATGCTGAGTTATTTCGGTGTGCTTGTTCGTGTGGCGCATAATGGGCCCGCCGCATTAGCAGCATTGCAGACTGAGAATGAAAGACCGTTTGATGTTGTGTTAATGGACTGGAAAATGCCCGGTATGAACGGGGATGAAGCGGCACAACGCATTCATAACGAGATAGTTCATCAGCCTAAAATTGTCATGGTAACGGCCTATGGTCGTGAGGATGTTATCCGGCTGGCAGAACAGGCCGGCGTTGATGGTTTTCTCATTAAGCCTGTTTCACCGTCCTCGTTGCTCGACACAATTCTTTCCGTCCTTGGGCGGGGGCGAATTTTGGGAGTCCCGGATCATCTGCCGCAAAAAACAGTTACATTAGCGAGTCATAATAATTTGGCTGGCATTCATTTATTACTGGTTGAAGATAATGACATCAACCGTGAATTTGCGGCCGAATTGTTACGTAGCCAAGGGATTGTGGTTGATGAAGCACTCAACGGGGAAGAAGCAGTCTATAAGGTTCAACGCCAGAACTATGATGGTGTATTGATGGATATCCAGATGCCGGTCATGGATGGATTAGAGGCCGCTCAACATATCCGTGCTTTGGCAAAAACACCTGATGGTGCGCGTTTCGCTTCATTACCTATTATTGCTATGACCGCATTGGCAATGGTACAAGATGTAGAAAAAAGTCTGGCGGCCGGTATGAACGATCATATAACCAAACCGATGGATCCAGAACGTCTGATGTCGTCTTTGGCTAAATGGGTGCATAGTTCTTCATCATCCAATACCGAAGCAGTTTTGAGCTCAACAGCCAGTCTTTCGCAGCAATACGCCAATGATTTGCAACTTTTGACGAGTCTGGATATCCGGCAAGGTATCCGCCGTATTGGTGGTAAAGAAGACGCTTATCGCAAACAACTCAGCCGCTTTCGGAAACATTATGCAGATGCTGATATCCGGTTACAGCAACTGATTTCTGAATATGGAGCGCAGAAGGCGGAGGATTATTGCCATGCGCTGAAAGGAGTTTCCGGCAATATCGGTGCCGTCCGGCTTTTTGATTCGGTGAGTCGCATTGATGCTCAGCTCAAACAAGGTCAACAACCTGAGCCTGCACAACTGAAAATCATGCAGCAACAGCTACGACAAGTTATGAATGATATTGATAGTTTGACTAATCCGGTAGTGGAACCACCAATTCAGCTAACGAACCGCTTGAGTCGAGATGAAGTCTTGGCGCGGTTAGATAAGTTAGCCTATTCGTTAGAATATGACTTAGGTGCTGTAGAACCCTTGTTAACTGAAATCCGAGCTAATTTAAGCGGTTATGAAGTTGAATCATTGGTCGGTGATATTGTCGCTAAGACCGATATTTTTGCCATCGATGAAGCATTGGCTTTGTTAACGACATTACGCAATCGATTACACCCGGAAAACGTTGGTGATGTGTTAAAGAATAAACGTAGCGGTGATCAATATGAGTGAGCACTCGAATAAACGCCCCAGGATCCTCATTGTGGATGACGTTAATGAAAATCTGCATGCATTAATGAATATTCTGCGCGATGACTATGTTATTTCTGCGGCCACCAGTGGGGAAAAAGCACTGGAAATCGCGCAACGCCAGCCACAGCCTGAACTGATCCTGCTGGATATAAAGATGCCGGGCATGGATGGTTATTCTGTACTTGCCAGACTTAAAGCTGAACCCGCCACCGCCGATATTCCGGTGATATTTGTCACTGCGCTTGCGGAAGCTATTGATGAAGAAAGAGGGCTTAAACTGGGCGTTGCAGATTATATAACTAAACCCGTTAATGCTGAATTGTTGCGCTTACGTGTGCAAAACCAACTGGAGTTAAAAGAGTATCGTAAAACGCCTATATTGTTGGATGCCATGCGGCGCCTTCCACCTGGTGAAGTGCCAACCATATTGGTCGTAGATGATATACCGGAAAATATTCATGCACTGTTAGAAGTGCTGAAAGACGACTATCGGATCATGGTGGCTAATAATGGGCGTAAAGCCATCGAGTTGGCACAAGGTGTTACGCCGCCAGATCTTATTTTGCTCGACATCGTGATGCCAGACATGGATGGTGTAGAAGTTTGTCGTCAGATAAAAATGACACCAGCGGGTAATCGGATCCCGATCATTTTCATTACAGTCGTGGATTCATCAGAAGACAAAGTGCACGGTTTTGATGTTGGGGCGGCCGATTACATCACTAAACCATTTGATATTGATGAAGTCCGGGTTCGTATTCGAACGCATCTTGAACTCAGCCGATTAAGATGTTTTCTTGAGCAATTGGTGGCACAACGCACCGCCTTGCTGGAGAAAAGCGAAGAAAAATATCGCACTCTCGCAGATTATTCACCTAACTGGGAATATTGGTTGGCACAAGATGGCAGCTATCTCTATGTTTCACCTGCCTGTGCCGATATTTCTGGATACTCTCCAGCCGACTTTTTTGCTGATGCTCAGTTGATGGATAAAATAATCTATCCGGAAGATCTTCCCGCCTGGAACCGGTATGGCCCAACAAATTGTGCGGACAAGAGTAAGCAAACGCCATTGATTTTCCGCATCCGACGACAGGATGGCGCTGAGCGCTGGATTGAGCACGTATGTCTGTTTGTCTATGATGCGATGGGGAATTATACCGGATGTCGTGGTACCCATCGTGATATCACTGAACGGCGACAGGCGGAAGAGAACCTCCATTTGGCGGCTGCGGTACTTGAAAATACGACGGAAGGGGTCGTTATCACTGATGCACATAACAACATTTTGAGTATCAACAATGCCTTTACTGAAATCACCGGATTTAATGCACAAGAGGTTGTAGGGTGTAACCCTAGCTTGTTGAAATCTGGCCGACATGAACGTGATTTTTATCAGGCAATGTGGCGAGCCATTGATATAACAGGCGCTTGGCAAGGCGAGATCTGGAACCGACATAAGAATGGTTCGATTTTCCCTGCACTGTTTAATATAAGCGTGATCCGCAATGCACAGGGTGTGCGCACACACCATATCGCTGTTTTTTCAGATCTGAGTCAGATCAAACGAACAGAGCAAAAACTCGACTTTCTTGTTCATCGCGATCCGTTAACAGAGTTACCCAATCGCGTTCTTTTTCATGAACTTTTATTTCATGCAATTCAGCAAAACGAGCAAAACCATACCCGATTTGCGCTGTTATTTCTCGATCTTGTTAATTTTAAAATGATCAACGAAAGCTTGGGCCCGAGTCTGGGCGATAAGCTATTGATTGAGGTCGCTAATCGGTTCCGAAAGTTGTTTCCGAATGTGAATGCCATTGCTCGCGTGGGTGGTGACATATTTAATATTATTCTTGAACAAAACGAGCATGCGCTCGGCCCTGATTTGGTAGCACAACAGATCATTGACGCATTTAATGAACCGTTCGAAATTGATGGTCATCAGGCCTATAGCGGCGTGAGTATAGGGATTGCGCTATACCCGGAAGATGGTCTGGATGTAGAAACTTTGCAATCCCATGGTGATGCGGCGCTTCATCAAGCTAAATCACAAGGTCGTGGTCTGTTGCGCTTTTTTTCGCCAGAAATGACAACATTAGCTAAGGCTCGGTTGGCGTTGGAAGCGGATTTACGACGAGCAATAAAAGGAAATGAACTGCGGTTATTTTATCAGCCACAAATCGATCTGGTTAATGGTCAAATCGTCGGGTTCGAAGCGTTAGTTCGTTGGCAACATCCAAGCCGGGGTATGATCCCGCCATCTAGTTTTATTCCCTTAGCCGAAGAATGCGGGCTGATTGTCCCACTCGGTGAATGGGTGTTGAAAACAGCTTGTTATCAAATTAAAGCATGGTCGCTTTCCCGACCAGCATTTGGACAAATTGCCGTTAATGTTTCTGCAGCTCAATTAGGGCGGGGCAATTTTGCCACCATGGTTAAAACGATCATTAATGAAACCGGCATTCAACCCGGAAGTTTGGAGATTGAAATCACTGAAAGTTCTGTCATGTCAAATCTAACGAGTGCTATCGAATCGTTTAGTGAGTTGAAGGCTTTGGGCGTTCGCCTGTCAATTGATGATTTTGGCACTGGTTATTCTTCACTGGCATATCTTCAACAACTGGCTGTGCATAAGCTCAAGATTGATATCTCGTTTGTGCGAAAAATATTGGTGAACAGTGCTGATGCATTGATAGTTCAGGCGGTTATTGCGTTGGGCCATAGTCTGGGGCTAGAAATAATTGCGGAGGGTGTAGAGGAATTAGCCCAGGCAAAATATCTGCGCTTCCTGCAATGTGATGTTATGCAGGGTTTTTTGGTCAGCAAACCTTTGCCAATTGATGAAATTGAAGTGTTTTTGAACAGTTATGAACCGCTGTCGATCCCAGCAGAGGATAAAGGCTCTCGCACGGTGTTGTTCGTTCACTCTGAACCCTTCAATCAATGATTTAATGCTATGTGCAGCCATAAGATTGCGAAAAGAGGCTATGGCTCGATCTTTGGTGAGGAGTGATATTCGAAGTTCGTTAGGGAAGCCAAGCTGTTTTAATTTAAGCGGGAAAGGGACGCGTGTGTAGTAGTTCCCGTAACGGTTCCGAAGCAGGTAGCTAGCCATAGTTGTGACACCCGATTGTGACACCAGCTGATTCATCTGTACCATAAACAAAAAGACCACTGATTTCTCAGTGGTCTTTTCGCTAGAATATGGCGGTGAGGGAGGGATTCGAACCCTCACTTTTGCCATTATATTCTTTAAAATCAATTATATAGATAACAATTTGTGGTTTTGTTATACAGATATACGTTGATAATTAACGTATTAGTTAATACAGAGTATACCCATAAATTCAGATATCGGAAGCAATATATCCCAAACTCTCTACGCTATTTATCTAAATTATACCTGCTATAGCGTGTAAAACTATTTTTACCTGCTATAGCGTGTTATAACTAATTTACACGCTATAGCGTATAGATCGGAGAGTGGTTATTGTGAATATTACGAATACACATCAACTAAAAGCTTATCTCAAAGATATCCGTATGAGACAAAACCTATCACAAACTAAAGTGGGAGGAATTGCAGGTATACGTCAAGATACCGTGTCATCATTTGAACAAAATCCGGATTCAACTAAGCTGGATACTTTTTTTAAGATCCTATCTGCGTTGGATTTAGAATTAGAGATCAAACCAAAACGAACAAATGGATCAGATGAATTGAAATCCGATAATAAAGCTTGGTCTGAGGAGTGGTAATGGCAAGTCTTGATGTCTACATGAACGGTTATCTTGTTGGTATATTCAGCAGGAAAGGTTCTGGTGCTCATGTATTTCAATACGCAAGCTCTTGGTTGCAGCAAGCTGGTAATCGTCCCATCTCTTTATCATTACCACTTCAACTGAAGCCTTTTGAAGGTGATGTTGTCTATAATTTCTTTGATAACTTACTACCAGATAACATGGAGATCCGTAATCGAATTTTAATTCGATATAAAACGGAGACAACACAACCGTTCGATCTATTAAATAAGATCGGACAGGATAGTGTAGGCGCATTGCAGCTGATCCCTCATGGCGAGCCTCCTGTGGATATTAGACGGATCGATTACAAATCGTTATCTGATGTGGAATTGGAATCGATCCTTAAGGGATATCAGTCCAACATTCCTCTGGGGATGTTGAACAGCGAAGATGATTTCCGTATATCGATAGCCGGGGCCCAAGAGAAAACAGCTTTACTGAAAATCGGCGACAACTGGTGTTTACCCCAAAAAGCGACGCCAACGACTCATATTATTAAATTACCTATAGGAGAGATCGTCACTGCGCACAATACAATTGATTTGAATGACAGTGTAGAGAATGAATTCCTATGCTTACTTATTGCGAAAGCCTTTGGTCTCTCAGTTCCTGATACTGAAATTATCAGGGTAGGATCCATAAAAGCATTAGCTGTAACACGTTTTGATCGACGGTATTCTTCTGACAATCATTGGATCATGAGATTGCCACAAGAAGATTTTTGCCAGGCACTTAATGTTCCTTCTGCAAGAAAATATGAAAGCCAAGGCGGACCAGGAATTAGCCAAATTATGGATTATCTGCGTGGTTCGGATCACGCTGCTCGCGACCGGTATCATTTTATGAAAGCACAAGTCGTGTTCTGGTTGCTGGCTGCGACAGATGGTCATGCAAAAAACTTTTCGTTATTTATTAAACCTGATGGTCGTTACGAGTCCACACCACTATATGACATTTTATCGTTATATCCAGCCATTGGGCGTAAGGGGCTACATTTAAAAGAAGCAAAATTAGCGATGGGTTTAACCGGTAGTAAAGGGAAAAAATATAGGATAGCTCAAATCTATCCTCGTCATTTTGTTGCTACAGCTAAATCGGTGGGTTTTGCAGTGGAAGAAATGGTGCAGATCCTGAACGAAATAAATGATGCTGTATCAGACATATTAACCTCAGTATCAAGGCAATTACCGGCTGAATTCCCTTCATATATTCGGGATGCTATTTTTAGCGGTATACAACAAAGAGCAGAGCGTTTGCATATCGGATCTGTCTAAATAGATTATATTCAGCGATTAGCACCGGATATTTATTGTATTGCCAACCAGAAATATATTTTTTTTGGTTTAATTTGGCGAATAATCAAAGCAATGAATCAAAACCGATGAGCCAATCAGGCTACTTGTTGTAGCGTGTAAAATGCAGTTTACACGCTACAGCGTGTTGTTTAGCCCTTGCCGCAAGCGTTGCTTGCGAAGTAAACCCATATTCAATTTGTGCTATTGGTGGCAGTGCTTTTGTCATTTTGGCACGCAAATGCAGAACTTCTGAACATGCATGCCATTACTGGCAAGCAAATATACAAAAGGTGAACATACTTGACACTGGAGTCCTGCAATAACCATTCAAATCCGCACTACAGTTTTGCAAACCAATAAACAAACAAAATTATCCGCAATAGGGGAGTGCAAAGCAAAAAAGATGAAATTTTGTTTGCTCTCTGTATTTGCAAACAAAAATGAATTTGCAGGACTAACAAGCAAAAATAGTAATTAAATTTATTTCTTGCATTAGCTGTTAGTAAATAATACTGGTAACATATACATATAATAAAAATAATAATGAGAGTATATATGAAAGCATATGAAAATTTTACGCACTATGATTTATTGTCATTCCTGGATGAACATTTGTTAATGGTTCAAGACAAGCGCTCAACCGATTTTAATCAGTGCATTCCAAACTATAAAAAATTAGCTGAAATTTTTGGCTGTTCAGTAGGGCATGCCAGAGCAATTATGGCTAAAGAAACCCAGCTTAAAAAACATCACTACCTACTGCTAGCTGTACATTCCGGCAATATTCAACCTGCTTTGAAAACAAAGAAAAGTGATTTACAAAATATCTTTGAAGATAACGAAATGAAGATGGCGCTATGTACCACCTTTCTTTGCCAGCATTTACTGATAAATCAGAATTAACTTTTACTAACCAGTTTGTTTTATTTAAAACGGCAATATACAATCAAAGGGCAGGCTAATACAGCCTCCCATTTAACTACTCTTTGAAGGCAAATTTCTATGTCAGATTTTTTACGCACATTTTTAAATGCTCGTAGCTTAAAAGCCATTACCCGCGAATTAACTTTGGAACAATTGAATGAAGGTTTCGACAAGTTAACCGCCATTGTTGAAGAACGTCGTGTTCAAGAAGAATCTGTACGTAAGAGCCAAGAAGCTCGTTTGCAGAAAATTGAAGAATATAAAGCACTGCTGCAAGCAGATGGTATCGATTTGGCTGATCTAGTTGCGGGTGTGTCTGCAACTGAGAAATCCAGCAAACGTGAACCACGCCCTGCTAAATACCAATATACGGATGCAGAAGGTAATGTTCAGACTTGGACTGGTCAAGGACGCCAGCCAGTGCCAATTCGTGAAGGTATTGCGGCAGGCAAAACCCTGAACGATTTTCTGATCTAACTTATCTGAATTACTGCATGTATTTAAATGGTACATGCAGTGCCTTAATATATTAAGCCTAGCTCTAAAATGACAAATTTATATATTCTTATCGTTAACTGATATAAATGTATGGATGTTATTTTAGTGAAGTAGGGAGTTTCTAAGTCCCTCTATAATATACATTAATCAAATACCACACCCTTCTTAAGAATAAAGCATCCATAAGGTCTATTTTCACTAGTTTGTACAACAGCAAAACATTTTTTTGCTGCTGCATAAAAATCGAATCTCTCAATAACATAGTGACCTACTTTATAGTTTTCGGCCTTATTGCAGGATTGCAACACATCATTGTGCACGGGTAGAATTATGCCTGGCTGATCAACAGGATCCATCCATCCTACTGGGGTAGGTACGAAGTTATCAAGAGGCATCAATTCTAGAATACCGCTAATGCAACTTGGCGCATTCATCCCACCTAATGTAACTAGTTTTCCCGACATAGTCTGGTTTGCTATCGATCTTGCGGGAAAATTACGATCTACTATGGCTAATTCATCACCATGGCCCATAGCTGCCAGTATCCATAATAACTCTGCGTCTATAAATGGTGGAATTTTTTTAAGCATGTTGTCTCCTTATATATTACGACTAATTACAGAACTGTTTCTGTATGAATTATTTAAAATTCGCTAGCGGGAGGTAGTATTTATTTTGTATTTAACTCATATAGATAGTTAAAAAAGAGGAGTGAAATAATAATTACTCCTCTTTTTATCGTTATTGAATATTAACGTTTCCTACAAGTGGACAGTAATTTTTTTGCTATATTCAACACATTCTCGTCACTGAACCCAAACAGCTTAAACAGCTGGTCAGCGGGGGCGGACTCGCCAAAGCTGGTCATGCCAATCACCTCACCATCCAAACCGGTGTAGCGTTGCCAATAGTCAGCAATGCTGGCTTCAATCGCCAAACGAGCACGCACGGCTTTCGGCAGCACTTGCTCTTTATACTCGGCCGATTGTTTATCAAAACGCTCAGTGCAGGGCAGTGAAACGACTCTGACCTTCTTGCCTTCGGCGTTCAGCGTGTTGGCTGCGTTCACCGCCAAACTCACTTCAGAGCCGGTAGCCATGATGATGAGTTCTGGTGTACCTTCGCAGTCTTTGAGGATGTAACCGCCCTTCTCGATATCCTGAACTTGGCTTTCGGCTCTTGGCTGCTGCGTCAGGTTTTGACGAGAGAATATCAACGCACTCGGGCCGTTTTGACGTTCAATCGCTGCTTTCCAGCTCACTGCCGATTCCACCTGGTCACACGGGCGCCAGGTTTCCATGTTCGGTGTGAGTCTCAGTGAGGCAAGTTGTTCCACCGGCTGATGCGTAGGGCCATCTTCGCCTAAGCCAATCGAATCGTGGGTATAGACAAAGATTGAGCGTTGTTTCATCAACGCTGCCATCCGCACCGCATTACGCGCGTATTCCATAAACATCAGGAAGGTGCCGCCGTAAGGGATAAAACCACCGTGCAGGGTTGCGCCGTTCATGATGGCTGACATCCCAAATTCCCGCACCCCGTAGTGCATATAGTTGCCTTGTGGGGTTTCTGCGGAAACGTCGAGTGCACTGGTGTGACGGGTCAGATTCGATGGCGCTAAATCCGCAGAGCCGCCTAACAGCTCAGGTAAAATTTTGGCATATTCGTTCAAGGCTTTCTGGCTGGCCTGACGGGACGCGATATTGGCAGGGTTAGCTTGCAGGTCAGCGATGTAGGCATTGGCTTTGGCAGCCCAATCGGCCGTTAAGGTGCCACTGCTTCGGCGTAACAGTTCAGCAGCTTCTTGTGGGAACACTTCCTGATAGGCGGCGAACTGTTTGTTCCATTCATTTTGAACTTGTTGACCTTGGGTTTTTGCATCCCAGGCTTGATAGATGTCTTGTGGAATTTCAAACAGCGCATGGGGCCAGTTGAGGAATTCACGCACCTTAGTGACTTCGTCTTTACCCAACGGTGCACCGTGGCAATCGTGACTGCCGGATTTATTTGGTGAGCCGTAACCGATGATGGTTTTACAGCAAATCAGCGTTGGTTGGGTGGTGTTGGCTTTGGCTTCACGAATGGCGGCATCCAGTGCACGCGGGTCGTGACCATCGACAGCATCAATCACCTGCCAGCCGTAAGCCCGGAAGCGGGCTGGGGTATCGTCAGTAAACCAGCCATCGACATGACCATCAATCGAGATACCGTTGTCATCCCAAAACGCAATCAGTTTGCCGAGTTCTAAAGTGCCGGCCAGAGAACACACTTCATGTGAGATACCTTCCATCAGACAGCCATCGCCCATAAAGGCATAGGTGTAGTGGTCAACGATGTCATGTCCCGGTTTATTAAACTGTGCCGCTAAGGTTTTCTCTGCCAGTGCCATACCGACTGCATTGGCAATGCCCTGACCCAGTGGGCCGGTGGTGGTTTCTACTCCTGGGGCATAACCGTATTCCGGATGCCCTGGGGTTTTGGAATGTAACTGACGGAACTGCTTTAACTCCGATAGCGGCAAGTCATAACCGGTGAGGTGCAACAGGGAATACAGCAGCATCGAACCGTGACCATTGGAGAGCACAAAGCGGTCGCGATTAATCCACGCTGGGTCGGTCGGGTTGTGTTTTAAATGGTGACGCCACAGTGTTTCTGCAATATCAGCCATGCCCATCGGCGCACCGGGGTGGCCGGAGTTGGCTTGTTGCACGGCATCGACACTCAGCATACGCACGGCGTTAGCGAGGGTTTTGGGGTCTAAACTCATGAGCGGGGCTCCGTAAAAGAATGAAAGAAAAGGCAGTAAAAATCAGAGAAATCTGGAAGTAAGGCGACCAATAAGGACATCGCTATTGATACGTCGGAAACCAGAGCGGCCGATGGGAACAAGGTCAACGACCCTCCGCGCCAAGGATGGCGCGGCGGAGTCCCCATGGATGGGTTCACGACGTGTCGGTGGCGTTGTTCCCATTGGCCGACAGCCCAGACAAACACAAAGCTCAAGCCAGACGGGTGGCTAGCAACTGCTCTAACTTCACCTGGTCAATCGCGAAGTTACGAATACCTTCGGCCAACTTCTCGGTCGCCATGGCATCTTCATTGTGCTGCCAGCGGAATTCGGCTTCAGTCAGTGCGGCAGGGCGGGCTAAACGCACACCGTCATCCGCTAAATGGCGCACTAACTCGCCAGACGTCTCTTCCAACTCCTGCAACAGATTCGGACTGATAGTCAGACGGTCGCAACCCGACAGCGCCAACACTTCATCGAGGTTACGGAAGCTGGCACCCATCACCACGGTCGAGTAACCGTGCTGCTTGTAATACTGATAAATGGCGCGCACCGACAGCACACCGGGGTCAGTTTCAGACGTATAAGTTTGACCGGTTTTGGCTTTGTACCAATCCAAAATACGACCGACGAATGGAGAAATTAAGTAAGCACCGGCTTCAGCACAGGCCCGCGCTTGGGCAAAGGAAAACAACAAAGTCAGGTTGCAGTTAATGCCTTCTTTTTCCAACTGTTCAGCGGCACGAATACCTTCCCATGTGGAGGCGATTTTAATCAGCACACGGGAACGAGAAATACCCTGATACTCATACAAGCCAATCAGCTTGCGGGCTTTTTCAATCGTAGCGGCGGTATCAAACGACAGACGGGCATCAACTTCGGTGGAGATACGGCCTGGCACATGTTTTAAGACTTCACAACCAATGGCCACAATCAGGCGGTCGGCGGTTTCTTCGACTTGCACGGCAACATCGGCAGAAAGATGTTTAGCCTGTGCAATCACGCTTTCCAGCAGTGGCGTATATTCGGGGCTGGCAACGGCTTTTAAAATCAGCGATGGATTGGTAGTCGCATCTTCCGGTGAATACAATTTAATGGCGGGTAACTCGCCCGTGTCGGCGACGACCGTAGTAACGGCACGTAATTGTTGTAACAAACTGCTCACGATGACTCCTTGTTTGCATGGAGAGGTAGGATTACGCATGTAGCGAATATATATTCCATATAGTATTAATATTCATAGTTTATTCATTAATCCTTAATGGATGTCTACAATTGAGCAATGAAAAGTCGATTTACTTCACATAAATGGACGTTTTAATATTTTTACGTGATAGCAGGGGAAATATTATTTCACTCTATGGTTGCGTATGCATGAGGCTTTTTGCAGCTCAGAAGGTATTTAATGACATCAGTATAATTAAATTTTTAAATAAACCAGTTGATTGTGGAATATTCCAATTTAATAAAATTGTTTATAAATAACAGCTACTTAATTTAATTGTGAGTTAGTTGCGCATCAAATTATTGTGATTTTGCTCAGGTTTCTTTTAAGTCGTCATGGACAAGTGGCTTGCTGGGGACTAATTTTTACATCGAATATATACCCCGCAATGAATAAATATTCAAAGGAGCTCGACAATGAAAAGAAATTTTTTCAAACCATGTCTGATTGCTTTATCTCTTGCAGCGGCGACCAGTGCTTATGCAGATAACGGTCTGATTGCCATTATTACCCCTTCACACGATAACCCTTTCTTTAAAGCAGAAGCTGAGGGTGCAAAAGCCAAAGCAGCAGAACTGGGGTATTCAGTTCTAGTTGCATCACATGACGATGATGCAAACAAACAAAACCAGTTGATCACTACAGCGATTGCACGAAAGGCAAAAGCAATCATTCTGGATAATGCAGGTTCTGATGCGACGATCGGATCTCTTAAAGCAGCCAAAGAAGCGGGAATCCCCTCATTTCTAATTGATCGTGAAATTAATGCAACTGGTGTTGCAGTATCACAGATTGTTTCCAATAACTACCAAGGTGCTCAATTAGGTGCTCAAAAGTTCGTAGAGCTTATGGGTGACAAAGGCGAATACGTTGAATTGTTGGGACGAGAATCAGACACAAACGCGAAAGTTCGTTCTCAAGGCTATCACGATATTATTGATGAAACCCCAGGGTTGAAAATGGTAGCGCAACAAACGGCTAATTGGAGTCAGACAGAAGCATTTACTCGCATGGAGTCCATTCTGCAAGCGCATCCAAATATTAAAGGTGTAATTTCTGGTAATGACACAATGGCCTTAGGTGCAGAAGCAGCTCTGAAATCTGCTGGTCGTAATGATGTTATTGTTGTCGGATTTGACGGTAGTGATTATGTTCGTGATTCTATTATTGCGAAAAGTAATATTAAAGCTACCGTGCTACAACCTGCATGGGATCAAGCTCAATTGGCTGTGACACAAGCAGATAAATTTATTAAAACCGGCAAGGCCGAAAAAGAAGAAAAACAATTGATGGATTGTATTCTCGTTGATAGCGAAAATGCGAAAAAGCTAAGTAATTTTGCATTCAAAAAATAATCATATGAATAATAGTGGTGCATATTAAATGCACCACTAATGGAGAGTCATAATGTTTATTAAAAAACTGCCATATTTAGGCGTCATAATATTGATGCTTATTTTATCCGGGTGTGATGTTGTAAAGTTGGATGCAGATGGGAAGCCAATTATTCCAATGTCGGCATCGGCAGCCGCATCATTTGATAATATGACACCAAAGGATATTGCTGCGAGACTTTGGGGTAAAATTATCCCCGCGGCTAGCAAGGAGTCAAAGGATTGGGTTTTGTTGAAATCTGAAATATCCAAAGTTCCTTCAGGTCAATCGAAAAGTTTTTTTGCTAAAATTGAAGGAACAGTAAACGAAGTAAGTACTGATGAAAAAGACAAAAAAATGCAAATATCTGTTGGGGATGAAAAAATTATTGTTCAATTGGGAACTAATGTAAAAGGTAATTCAATTAGGGATGCATCTTCATCAATTATTCAGTTCGATTTATTTAAAAATCAAGTTCAGTTTGCTCGTTTATCTAAAGAATTAAATAAGAAAGCAATTAGTGGTGTTGTTATGCCTGATCCTCAATGGCAAGGTTATTCTGTTAATACACTTGTTGCGGTAACTATAAGAGATAATAACGTTACTGACATTGTTCCTCTTGAAATTAATAAAAGGTGATAGTCGTGACTAACTCATCAGATATTATCATGCGAGCAGAGAAAATTTCCATGGTGTTTCCTGGAACGAAAGCGCTTGATTGTGTTAACTATCGTGTTCATAGAGGAAAAGTTAACGTTATTATCGGAGAAAATGGTGCCGGTAAATCAACGTTAATGAAAGTATTGGCAGGTGTGCAACAACCAACAGAGGGAAAATTATTTGTTGGTGAAAAAGAAGTTAAATTTATTAACACACGTGTTGCTGCTGAATACGGTGTTGGGATGGTTCATCAGGAATTGAATCTTTCCGAAAATTTATCAGTCGCAGAAAATATTTTTCTGGGTCGGGAAATTCAAAGTGGCCTTAAACCGATAGACAATGCGGCACAATATAAAGTCACGCAACGATTAATGACTCGCCTGAAACAAAATATTGATCCTAATGAGTTAGTCGCCAATTTAAAAGTTGGACAGAAACAACTCGTTGAGATTGCTAAAGCGTTAGCAGAAAAAGTAGATGTGCTTATATTAGATGAGCCTACATCCGCATTAAGTAAGAAAGAAGTTGAGATCCTGTTTCAGGTTATCAGAGAGCTGACTCAGCAAGGTGTATCTATCATTTATATTTCCCATCGATTAGAGGAACTGATGGAAATTGGTGATTATATTACCATTTTACGAGACGGCCATTTCCAGGCGGAAGCTTCAGTAACTGACATTGATGTACCTTGGATCGTGAGAGAGATGTTAGGGAGCGATCCTGTAACAGATTTTTTACCACCAAACCGGCAGTTTGGTGCGCCAATGCTAGAAGCTGATCATATATCGATGGTCAATGAAGCCGGAAATAAAGTGGTTAATGATGTCTCGTTTACGCTTCGTGCAGGTGAAATTGTTGGCATTTACGGCTTAATGGGGGCGGGGCGTACCGAACTATTTGAATGCTTACTCGGTCAGGCTGATTATCAGGGTAAATTTGCTCTTAATGGTAAATTGATCAATCCAAGTATTAAAACATCAGACCGCATCCGAATGGGATTAAGTCTGGTTCCTGAAGATCGTAAAAAAACAGGTATATTTCCAGTTAGCTCTGTTGCCAATAATCTGACTATTTCTAGTTTATGGAAACGATTAAATAGAGGGGTTTCAATTTCTGAGGAAGAAGAAAATAAAGTGGTTGATGGAACTATTAAAAATCTATCAATCAAAGTTTCATCTCCAAAAGTTGAAATACAAGCATTGAGTGGTGGGAATCAACAGAAAGTTGTTATCGGTCGTTCATTGCTGACAGAGCCGAAAGTTCTTTTATTAGATGAACCGACGCGAGGTATTGATGTCGGTGCGAAAGGTGATGTTTTTGAAATGATGGTGAAATTATCAAATCAAGGTATTGGTGTGCTTTTTTCAACATCAGATCTAAAAGAAATAATGGCTGTTTCAGATAGAATATTGGTTATGTCAAACGGTATTTTGACCGCTAATGTTTCCCGTACTGAAACTACAGAATCACAATTGGTGACTGCAAGCGCAGCAGGGTTTTAATTATGAAAGTTAAAACATTAGAGGGTGGCACTGTTATGTCAAATACATCGTTTTCGAAAGAAAATTTTATGCTTATATTACTTAAGTTAAGGACGTTTATAGCGCTTTTTTTAATACTTGGATTTTTTACTATTACAGTTGATGGGTTTCTTAGTCCTACTAGTTTAATAATCATGGTTAAGCATGTATCCATTAATGCATTTTTAGCATTGGGTATAACATTTATTATTATTACTGCGGGCATTGATCTGTCTATTGGGGCTATACTTGGATTTTGCGGCATGATTGCTGGCTATATGATCTCTAAGGGTATTATTTTAACAACATTCGGTGTTGCGATATTCCCAAGTATATGGGTCGTGATACCCGTTGTACTAGTTGTTGGAGCTCTCATCGGCGCAGTGAATGGCATTATTATAACCAAATATAATGTAGCCCCATTTATTTGCACACTAGGTACTATGTATATTGTTCGTGGTGCTGCGATGTTATTGTCCGGTGGGGAAACATTTCCTGGATTATCAGGTAATCCTGAATTAGGTAATACTGGATTTGAAAAAATTGGTGCGGGTACCCTAATGGGGCTTCCATATTCAATTTGGATGATGTTCGTATTAGCTGCCATTATTGCCTATGTTGCTAAAAAACTACCGTTTGGACGTCATGTATATTCTATTGGTGACAATGAACGAGCAGCAGAGTTATCTGGCGTTAAAGTTAAAAATATTAAGATCTGGGTTTATACCATTTCAGGTGTTTGTGCTGCACTCGCCGGTATTGTGGTTTCATCTCAACTGGTTGCAAGTCATCCAGCAACAGGTACTGCATTTGAAATGAATGCAATTGCAGCGGTAGTCCTCGGTGGAACGTCATTATCCGGTGGGCGTGGCACAATTTCCGGTACGTTGGTGGGTGCGTTCGTTATCGGGATTTTAGCAGATGGCCTCGTCATGATGGGTGTGAGTGAATTCTGGCAAATGGTGATCAAAGGTATCGTTATCATCGTTGCAGTAGTCATCGATCAGATGCAGAGCAAGTTGCAATATAAAACTGCGATCCAGTCTCAGAAAACCGTTGGACACTCAGTTTAGGTCGTATAACAGGTACTTATTTTGGCAAGGATTTCACCCGGTAAGAAATAGATCAATCAAAGCTATTTTTTTACTTGGCATGAATAAATATTCATTAGCGAATATAATGTAGAGGTTGTTATGAATCCATTCTCACTATCTATTGAAGAGTTGGAAAAGAAAGCAAAAGCAATACGTCGACGTATCGTGCTGTTGAATTCGGAAAGCCCTGCTGGCGGTCATACTGGTGCTGATTTATCCCAGGTTGATATCGTGACTGCACTGTACTTTCGTATTCTCAATCGCAGCCCTAACAATTCCAGTGATCCAGATCGAGACATCTATATCCAGTCTAAAGGGCATGCAGCTGGCGGCTACTACTGCTGTTTAGCAGAAGCCGGTTATTTTCCAGAAGAGTGGTTACCGACTTATCAACACACAGATTCAAAGTTGCCTGGTCATCCGGTGCGTCAGAAAACGCCCGGTGTTGAGCTAAATACTGGTGCTTTAGGTCATGGATTACCAGTGGCAGTTGGTTTAGCCATCGCTGCTAAAAAAAGTAACAGCAAACGCCGTATCTTTGTTGTCACTGGCGATGGTGAGTTAGCCGAAGGCAGTAACTGGGAAGCAGCTTTAGTCGCAGCACATTATCAGCTCGATAATCTGATCATCATTAATGATAAAAACAAACTTCAGCTTGCAGGCTATACCAAGGAAATCATGAATACCGATCCATTAGATGAAAAATGGAAAGCATTTGGTATGCAAGTTTCGGAATGTCGGGGCAATGATATGTGCTCTGTTGTTGAAACGCTGGAAGGTTTGAAACAAGAAGGCAAACCGAATGTGGTGATCGCTCATACCGAAAAAGGTGCTGGCGTTTCATTTATTCAGGGGCGGCCTGAATGGCATCACAAAGTACCTAAAGGTGAAGAAGTTGAATTGGCATTGAAGGAGTTGAATGATGAGTAACGCAGAACATTTAGCCAGTGTAATGGTCGAACGGTTTATCGCCGCTGTTGATAATGGCATCGACGTCGTTCCTGTGGTTGCTGACTCAACCTCAACCGCCAAAATTGCACCTTTCGTTAAGAAATTTCCCGGACGGTTGGTCAATGTGGGTATTGCGGAACAAGCTATGGTTGGTACAGCTGCTGGCTTGGCATTGGGTGGTAAAGTCGCAGTGACCTGTAATGCCGCGCCATTTTTGATTTCGCGTGCTAATGAACAAGTGAAGGTTGACGTCTGTTATAACAATACCAATGTGAAATTATTTGGTCTGAACTCGGGCGCCAGTTATGGCCCGCTGGCGAGTACGCATCATTGCCTGGATGATATCTCCATATTGCGTGGTTTCGGTAATATTCAGATCTTCGCCCCATCTTGCCCTGAAGAATGTCGACAAATTATTGATTATGCTTTAACAACTATCGGCCCTGTTTACGTCCGGTTAGATGGAAAAGAATTACCTGTGTTACACGATAAGAGTTATAAGTTCGTTCCTGGCAATATCGATGTGCTTCGCCAAGGTACTGATATTGCGCTGATTGCGATGGGATCTACAGTACATGAAGCTGTTGATGCTGCTGCGCAACTGGAAGATGAACATATTTCTGCAACGGTCATTAGTGTTCCATCCATTCGTCCCTGTGACCGAAAAGCCTTATTAAATGCCATTGGGCAAGTCAAACACGTAATTACTATTGAAGAACACAATATTAACGGTGGCTTAGGTAGTTTGGTGTCTGAAGTGCTGGCTGAAAATGGTAAAGGTATTCCATTACTTCGTTTAGGTATTCCTGATGGTGAATATGCTTTAGCTGCCGGACGAGGCCCAATGCGTGCTCACCATGGCTTTGACGCCAAAGGTGTAGTGGCACAATCAATTCGATTGTTCAAAGGAGGCGATAATGCCTAAACCTTTTATCATTGCAATTGATGAAGGCACAACGAACGCCAAGGCGATCACTGTTGACTCTGGTGGCAATATTGTCGCGAAAGGAAGTGTACCTGTCTCGTTGAACCACCCCAAACCGGGGTGGGCTGAGCAAGATCCGTGGCAGATCTGGAGCGCAACTGAGCAAGCAATCACACAGTGTCTTCAACCTTCAGATGTTTCAAATCTAAAAGGGATTGCGGTTAGTAATCAACGTGAATCGGTTTTAGTGTGGGAACGCCAATCTGGAAAACCATTAACACCGATTGTTAGCTGGCAGTGCCGCCGTTCAGAAGCACTTTGCCGAGAAATTGCTAATAAACCAGAAGCGGCGCGTGTTATTCAGTTAACCGGGTTGGCGTTAGATCCACTGTTTCCGGCGGCAAAAATTGCTTGGTTACTGGAAAGTATTCCTGATGGCCACGATCGTGCTGAGAAAGGTGAATTATGCGTTGGCACGGTGGATGTTTGGCTGGTTTGGAATATGACGCAAGGTGATGTTTTTGTTACCGATCATTCCAATGCATCCCGTTATCAATTATTCAATATTCATACGCTGAATTGGGATGATGAATTACTTCGCATCTTTAATATTCCGCGAGCGTGCCTGCCAAAGGTTCTGCCATCTGCTGAATTACGTGGATACACCAAAAATTGTGCCTCTTTGCCGGACGGCATTCCCATCTTATCTCAAGTTGGTGATTCGCATGCCGCGCTGTATGGGCAAGGTGGTTTTAACCCAGGCACAGTAAAAGCGACTTATGGCACGGGTAGTTCTTTGATGACCCGAGTGAATAAAGCGCCTACTGAAGATTTTGGCCTGAGTTCAACCGTTGCTTGGCATGATGGTGAAGCCAGTCTGGCGCTGGAGGGGAACATCACTCATACCGGTGCTGGTCTTGCGTTTGTTTCCCGCATTTTAGGTATCAATGATTTTGACAAATTAAGCCAAATGGCTGAATCCGTAGAAAGTAATGCCGGCGTCTACTTTGTTCCTGCTTTGTCTGGTCTCGGTGCGCCTTATTGGGATACGCAAGCACGCGGTATGTTCTGCGGGCTAACGGATGCGACAACCCCGGCGATCATGGCTCGGGCTGGTCTGGAATCGATTGCTTATCAAATCGCCGATGTTTTCCATGCAATGGAAAAGGCGGCTGGTCAGCGATTAGACGCGTTATTAGTTGACGGTGGTGCGACTAAAAATCGTTGGCTGATGCAATTTCAGGCTGACTTACTGCAAAGAACGATTGTGCGTAATCAGGTTGCTGAAATTTCAGCACTTGGTGCCGCCTATTTAGCTGGTAAAGCAATTGGGTGGTGGAACGATCACCGGCAGTTGTCTGCTTTACCTCGTGAAGTGGAATTCATCGAACCAAGAATCCAAACAGCAGAAATGCTGGAAAATTATCTTCAATGGAAAGCGGCCGTTGCGCGTGCGCGTTTTCAACCTAAATAAATTTGAGGGGAAATATAAATGACTAAAATCACAGACAAAATCACAGTAGCGGTATTATTCGGCAATCGCGGTTTCTTCCCAAGTTATTTGGTTGGCGATGCTCGTCGTGAAGCGAGTGCTATTTTTGAAACCATGGGCCTTAACGCGATTATGCTGACTGAAGATCAAACAGCTTATGGTGGTGTAGAAACATATCAGGATGCGAAAATTGCTGCTGAGTTATTAAAAAAACATCGCGATGAAATCCAAGGGGTCGTGGTATTACTGCCTAACTTTGGCGATGAAAAAGCAATTGCTGATGCGATCCGTTTGTCTGGTATTAATGTACCAGTGCTGATCCAGGCGGAAGAAGATGCGCTGGACAAAATGGGACTGGCCACTCGTCGTGATAGCTTCTGCGGTAAAATTTCTCTGTGTAACAATCTGCGTCAATACGGTATTCCATATACTCTGACTACACAGCATGTTTGCCGTTTGGGTGGCGAAGTATTCAAAAAAGATGTCGAACGTTTCACACAATTGTGTCGTGTTGTAAGCGCAATGCGTGGCTGCCGTGTGGGCGCTATCGGTGCTCGTCCTGCGAGCTTTAATACTGTTCGCTACAGTGAAAAATTGCTGGAAAGATTGGGCGTTACCGTTGAAACCATCGATCTGTCTGAAATCTTCACGCGGGTTGATAATCTGAAAGACGATGATCTGCGAATTGAAGAAAAACTGACTTTATTGAAAGCAAATGCGGATACAGCCGCGATCCCTGCGGATAAATTACAATTGATGGCTAAACTCTTTGTGGTTATCAGCCAGTGGATCATTGAAAACGATATCAATACCACCGCTATTCAATGCTGGACATCGTTACAGAAAACGTTGGGTATTAACGTTTGTTCAATCATGAGCGTCATGTCCGGTCAGTTAATGCCAAGTGCTTGTGAAGTCGACGTAATGGGTGCTTTGTCTATGTACGCGTTAGCAGTAACGGCATTGAAACCAGCCTCTATTGCTGACTGGAACAACAATTTTGGTAATGACCGTGATAAATGTGTGCTGTTCCATTGCGGTAACTTCGCAACAGAAGAATTGGAAAATCCTGCAATGGGAACGGCAGACATCATTGGCACAACCGTTGGTTGTGAAAATACCTGCGGTGCGATCCATGGTCGTATGAAAGCCGGCCCATTGACTTACTTCCGTCTGTCTACAGATGATTTTACTGGCAAAGTTAAAGCATATGTCGGTGAAGGTAAATTTGTGGATGATAGATTAGATACCGTGGGTTGCCGCGCAGTGGTGCAGGTTCCTGGGTTAGAAGACTTGTTGTCTCACATCTGCAATAACGGTTTTGAACATCACGTAGCGCTGAACCATTCAGCCAGTGCCGCCGTATTGAATGAAGCATTTACCAAATACTTAGGTGTTGAATGCTACTACCATAAATAACAGTTGTTGTTGTGTTAAGAGACAAGGGCTGAGATGATCAGCCCTTGTGTTTTGATGTCAGAGCATCATTGTTTATTCACAAACGTACTCAACAATTTCCAGCCCAAAACCTGAAAGAGAATGATATTTCTGTGAGCTGGAAGAAATTAACTTCATCTTCGTTACACCCAGATTATGCAAGATCTGCGACCCGATCCCGATCTCTCTCGATTTGCCACCTTTTTTACTTTGCGAGCTATTTTTCACATGCGTTAATTCATTGATTTTCTGAGAAAGATAATCAGGCGTTTCTGGTTTGCAGACAATCACAAGAACACCATTTGATTCCGCAATTTTCTTCATCGCGGATGAAATAGACCAACGACCTTCATCGATATGCAGAATGTCTTTGAATGGATCTCGTGTGTGAACTCGAACCAAAACCGGTTCATCCTGAGTGATTTCGCCTTTTGATAACGCATAGTGCAGTTGATTATCAATATGATCTTTATAGGTCGTTAATTCAAACTCTCCACACTCAGTTTGAACTTTACTAGTAGCAATTTTTTCAATGATGGTTTCATTAGCGATACGATATTCGATAAGGTCGGCAATCGTTCCAAGCTTAATGCCATGTTCTTGCGCAAATATTTCAAGTTGTGGTCTGCGCGCCATGGTGCCATTTTCATTTAATATTTCAACAATCGCACAAGCGGGTTCTAAGCCAGCTAATCTAGCCAGATCACAACCGGCTTCCGTATGACCCGCACGAACCAGTACGCCACCGTCTTTTGCTACAACAGGGAAAATATGACCTGGCGAAACAATATCGGATGGAGAAGCATTTGGTGCTGTTGCTGCTTTAATTGTCTGAGCTCGATCGAATGCTGAAATACCCGTTTCGATCCCTTCTGCCGCTTCGATAGAGACAGTAAAATTTGTGCCAAATTGTTCTGTATTGTTCTGCACCATTAACGGTAAGTTCAATTGGTTACAGCGGTCTTTTGTAATCGTCAGACAAATAAGACCTCGTCCGCGTGTTGCCATGAAGTTAACGATATCAGGCGTGATCTTTTCCGCCGCAATAAGAATATCACCTTCATTTTCCCGATCTTCATCATCCATCAGAATAACCATCTTACCTTGATGAATATCCTCGATAATTTCTTTGATACTGCTCAACGCCATATAACATCCTCAATAATATCTAACTACATGAATAATGTGTATATTTATGCATTAATTAAGAATTAAAGGCAGAATTCATGTCTGCACAACATAACAAAATTACTATAGCATCAAAAAACGAGATTGTTATCCATTCAATATTGAATAAAAATGCAAACAACGGAATTAGTGAAGTGATGATGAGGTTCTATAGATGTCGAAACGAGATGAACAACGCCAATTGGTAAAAATAGCAACGTTATATTACGTTGATGGCCTTAAACAATCTGAGATTGCCAAAATTCTCGACCTTTCTCAGTCTTTTGTCTCTCGTTCTATTACCCGTTGTCTCAATGAAGGCTATGTTAAAATTAGTGTAATTCAACCATCGCATGTATTTCTGGGCTTAGAATCACAGCTTCAAAAACGCTTTAACATCACCCAGGCCATTGTTGTAGATGTACCGGATAGTCCGTCTGAAGATCAAATTAAACAAGCCATCGGTTCGGCAGCCGCCCACTATTTACAAACCTCACTACGACCCAATGATTTGGTGGGTGTTTCGGCATGGAGTGGAACGATCAGTACGATGGTTAACAGCATGCATCCTCTGCCAGTTAAGGCCAAAGGTGTTATTCAGTTATTAGGTGGAGTAGGTCCAAATGGAAATATTCAGGCCACATTATTAACTCATTCGCTCGCTAATATGCTGAACTGCAAACCATCACTTTTACCTTCGCAAAGTATTGAGCGCTCAATTGAAGCCAAAAAACAATTAATGGCCTCAAATGAGGTTGCAGAGGTTGTAGAACAGTTTAGTAAAGTCGATTTGGCAATTGTTGGTATCGGTATGCTCGAACCTTCAGTATTACTAAAAAATTCTGGTAATTATCATCATAAAGAAATGCTGAATAAACTTGCTCAAAAGGGTGCGGTAGGCGACATCTGTTTGCATTATTACAATGAAAAAGGTGAAGCTGTTTTGTCGGATGAAGAAGACCCAGTTATTGGAATGCCTTTAGCTCAAGTAAAAAATTGCCCTCGCGTCGTTGCTTTAGCGGGAGGCTTAGAGAAAAAAGCAGCCATTCTAGGTGCACTGATCGGTGGATATATTGATGTGCTCGTTACTGATCGTCTTACTGCTGAGACATTACTCATGGCTTGATAAGATAACCATGAGACGTTGCAACAGTTATCAGGAAAATATGAGCCAACACAAACCTTAATTCATTGTATGCAATTATTTCACCTGGAGTTGGTATGCCAAAAACCAGATGTTTTGAAAATAACAGTCAGCAATATGATCAATGGTTTGATGAACATCCGGTCATATTTGAGGCTGAGTTAGCGGCTCTTCGAACACTGATGCCTGATAACCTGCTTAATGGTTTGGAAGTAGGAGTTGGTACTGGGCGGTTTGCAAAACAGCTGAATATCAAAATTGGAATAGAGCCGTCTCATTCGATGGCTGCAATAGCTAACAACTCCGAAATTTCTGTAATCAATGCAGTAGCAGAACAATTACCATTTCTAGATAAACAGTTTGATTTAGTGCTGATGGTTACTGTGATTTGCTTTCTGGATGATGTTCAAAAAGCTTTAACGGAAGCTTATAGAGTGTTGCAGACGAACGGTTTAATTATCGTTGGGTTTATTAATAAAGACAGCGATCTCGGAAAACAATATATGGACACTCGGGAGCAGAGCCTATTTTACAAAGATGCTGTGTTCCATTCTGCTTCTGAAGTTATCAGTTATATAGAGCAAGCTGGATTTACAGCTGTAATCTCAAAACAGGCTCTCATTCCTTTATTACCTGAAAATACTATCCTGGATGGCTATGGTCAGGGGGCTTTTGTTGCGATAAGAGGAATTAAATATGCCAATAATGAACATTCACTTAGCTAATTAGGTAGGAACAAGTTGATGGTTAGTTTGACATCTCAGCTCAAAGCTATCTTATTTGATTTTGATGGCACACTAGTAGATTCAGAACCTTTGCACTTTCAAATGTGGCAGCAATTGCTGGCAAAATATGCTGTTGAATTAACCGAACAGCAATACAAAGATCACTATGCCGGTGTGCCAACAACTCTAAATGCTGTTGATATGATCTCGCGTTTCAAGCTTTCTATACCGGCTCACTCATTGGCTTCAGCAAAGAAAGAATTAACTCGATCAATTATATCTAAATCGGGTTTTCCCTTGATGCCTGATGTTCGAGAGATATTGGCTCAGTTGACACGCTATGATTTAAAACTGGGCATTGTTACAGGTGCTGCTAAAAGTAATGTACATGCGACTATCAAGGCCCATTCACTGGAAAAGTATTTCTCTATCATTGTTTCTGGAGAAGATGTCAGCCGAAATAAACCAGCTCCAGATTGTTATCTACTTGCCATGAGTCAAATGGCCGTTACTGCGAGAGATTGTTTGGCTTTTGAAGATACAGAATTGGGCCTTGCCGCAGCGTCATCTGCTGGGATCATGTGTTTAGCTATTCCTACTGCGTTATCAAGTCATCATGACTTTTCGAATGCTGTAGGCGTCTTTTCGTCATTACGTCAGGCTGTTGACTGGATAATCAATTATATGGCTGCTAACCACTAGCGATAATTGTTCGAAATGTCAGACATCAAGAATACGGTTACCTTCCCCAATATTTAATTTTCTATTTCAGTCAATTGTAGTTTCTTGATTAAATCTAATACTTCAATTTCCTACCACGTAAACAACCTTTACGCATTGATTTATATGCGAATTATTCCTCTGGATCAGCTTTCTGAAATTTAAGTATCCGTTGATTCAATCTAAAAAACTACGCTTTAGCAAATCTGAGAATTGTGAATTAACGCACAGTTAAATGAGCGATAATTCGGTTAAATGCATTTAGTTCACTCGGTGAACTAAAATCCCTACACTCAGCTCAATGACAAAATATTGGTGAATTATGAATGCACACAACAATGTAATCTTATCTTTGCGCCGTAGTAGTTTAGCGGCCATGATTGCCTTAGGATTAAGCTCTGTCGTAAATGCGGCGCCTGCGACAGGTGCTGATATGGTTGATTCGTACACAGGATCACCAAGAATTTTTGTCTTGACCGATATAGGTAATGAACCTGATGACCAGATGTCGATGGTTCGTTTACTTATGTACTCAAATGAAATGGATATTGAAGGTCTGGTTGCTACCACATCGACTTGGCAACGAGGTAAGACGATGCCAGAAACCATCAAAAGCATTGTTGATGCATATGGTCAGGTTCGCCCAAATTTAATGAAACATGCCGATCACTGGCCGACCCAAGAAAATTTGGAAAGCGTTATCAGTTCAGGCCAAACAGGGTATGGGATGGAAGATGTTGGTAAGGGTAAATCAACTGCTGGTTCAAAAGCGCTGATTGCTGCGGTTGATAAAACGGATAATCGACCAATCTGGATCAGTGTATGGGGTGGTGCCAATACACTTGCGCAGGCTTTATTTGATGTCAGAGAGTCCCGAACACCAGCACAAGTAAAAGCTTTTGAAGAAAAACTGCGGGTTATGGCGACGTCAGATCAGGATGATGCTGGCCCTTGGATCCGTAAAGAATTCCCGAATGTATATTATATCGTGAAACCTTCATCTCAAGATGGTACCGAATATGCTGCTGCTACTTGGACCGGGATTGCTGGTGACATATATTATAAAAATGGCGATGGTGCAGATTTTAGCCATGTTACTAATGAATGGCTGGGAAAAAATATCCGCGGCAAAGGCCCAATGGGCAAACATTACTTAACCTATAAATTCATCATGGAAGGGGATACTCCAGACTATTTGGCTCTCATTGGCAATGGTTTGAACAGTTATCAAAGCCCTAGCTGGGGTGGTTGGGGTGGCCGTTATATATACCGTCAGCCATATGGCGAAACACACGCGATCTGGACTCAAGGTGGCGACTATTTCCCACGAGTCACATCAGCAGATACCGTGACAGGTAATGATGGAAAAGAACATACATCAGATCAGGCATCAATCTGGCGCTGGCGAAATCAGTTCCAGAATGATTTCGCGGCACGTATGGACTGGAGCATTAAGCCATTTGATAAAGCAAACCATAATCCAGTCGTGGATGTAAATGGTAATACCGGTAAAGAAGTTATCAACCTGGAAGCAAAAATTGGAGATCAATTGGTGCTGGATGCTTCTGCAACTAAAGATCCTAATGGACATAAATTGACTTACCGTTGGTATAACTACCAAGAAGCTGGTTTTACTGGCGTGGTCGGTAAACCAGGATTGGCTGACATTTCCCTGAACGGACAGAATACCAAAAAAATAACAGTTAAGGTCAATAAAGCTTGTCGTGATGGTCGGCTTGCAGATCCACGAGCTACATGTCCAGAAGGTGGGGTTGCTCATGTTATTCTGGAGGTAACT
>JAQUHG010000143.1 GCA_028683735.1 Tolumonas sp.
GTTTCGCCCGCACAGAGGCTTCAGCCATAATAGGTAACCAAATGTCCGGCTGATGCTTTAACCAGCCTTCAAAGCCAAAACGACGACGTAATAATCCCGGTGCCATATCACAAGCCTGCATGGCCGCTTCAATTAACAGCGTACCAGAACCGCACATCGGATCGAGCAACGGCTCATTTTGCCAGCCACTACGGGCTAATACGGCAGCGGCCAAATTTTCTTTTAACGGTGCTTCACCGGTTTCATCGCGGTAACCACGCTGATGTAATGCCGGGCCAGATAAGTCGAGAGAAACGGTAACGGTATCTTTTTTCCAGTGCACTAATACACGGGCGTCAGGAATTTTTTTATCGACTGAGGGACGAATGCCACTGCGTTTAGTGAAGCGATCAACAATCGCATCTTTAACTTTTAACGCACCGTATTGAGTATTATTGATGGCTTTTGAAGAGCCGGAGAAATCGACGGCAAATGATTGGTCTACTGAGAAATGGTTTTCCCACTGCACGTTAAAGCAACCGAGATAAAGATCCAAATCGGTATCGGCATAAAAAGAAGTTAATTCTAATGCGATACGGGACGCATAACGACTCCACAAACATGCCCGGTATGCCACTTCAAGCTCACCGCTAAATGCGACACCCGCAACTGTTTCTTTGATATCGGATGCGCCAAGCCCTGATAGTTCAGCAGCCAGTATAGATTCTAACCCTTTCGGGCATGTTGCAAAAAAGTCAGCCATTCGTCTCTAATTCATCGGTACAAATAAACGCGCATTATAGCTGTGAATTGCTAAAACAGATATGAATTGACGGGAAGATACTGATTGTTGCATTTATCAGCGAATTGCTAACTTATTGAGCAACGGTAAAATAAGCTGAAAATACTCCTTGCCAAATGTGAGTCAGCTCACTATTATGCGCTCCATTGACGCGGGATGGAGCAGCTCGGTAGCTCGTCGGGCTCATAACCCGAAGGTCGTAGGTTCAAATCCTGCTCCCGCAACCAAATTTAAAAGCCACCTAATCAGGTGGCTTTTTTTTATTCCAAAATAAATCAAATCTCAGTCTATTTGATACAAAAAAGCCGCTTCGTCATGAAGCAGCTTTGGGTTTGTCCAGTAAAAGAATTATTCCGCAGTTCAACTAATAAAACTTTTGAATATCGATGCCATATTCTTTGGGATCAACGGCACTTTCAATCTCTTCGGTGGGTGTTTTCGCCAAATCGATGACTTTGACATCCAGATAATGCTTACCGGTCGTACTGTAGATAATTTTTACCACCGGCTGTAACGGCGCACTGTCATTACTTTCTACCACTAAGGCGAGTTTACCTGTTTTAAGTTTCACCAAACTACCCGTTGGATGTATCCCCATACATTTGATGAATTTTTTTACTAGTGTTTCGTCAAATTGCGTACCGCCACCTTGTAACAAAATCCGGAATGCCTGCGTTGCCTGCATGCCTTTTTTGTAACAACGATCTGCAGTCAATGCGTCAAATACATCGACGATAGTGCTAATGCGTGAAATCAGGCACAGCTCTAAGCCTTTTAACCCGCGAGGGTAACCCAAACCATCAAGTCGTTCATGATGGTTGGCTGCCACTGTGCGGACAATCTTACTAATGCCTTCTGATTTATCCAGAAATTGCACACTGAATTCGACATGCTTTTTCATGATGGCGAATTCATCGACCGTCAATCTACCCGGTTTATGCAAGATTTCATCAGGCACCATAATTTTGCCAGTATCATGCAACAAACCACCAACCAACAGTTCTTTAATCGTTTGTCGAGACAGTTTCAGAAAACGACCAAAATTCGCCAACAACATTCCAACGTTCAAGGAATGCTCCATCAAATAGGTGTCTTTTTCTCTGATACGAGATAGAAAAACCATGGCATCTGGATTCTTAAAAATGGAATCGACCATTTCATCGGCCATCGCTTCTATTGGCGCAATATCAACAACTTCGCCGTTCTTTAATGCATTCAGCAACTTGGTCTGCAAAACTTTTGCTTCTGCATAAAGTTTTTGTGCGCGTTTACGTGACTCTGTTTTTTCGGTACTAGTCAGAATTTCTTGTTCTTGCTCTTCAGGCGCAAGGTTTGATTCGGGGTTTTCAAGGAGAGTTTCTTGCTGGTGTTTACTGCGAGAAAGATCAATTTTGACCTCTAGAACACCCATTGAATGCAATGAACGACAGGTAGCCTCACTGGAAACCATTCCAGGTTTAAAATCAATATCGCCTTTCTGTTTTGTAACAGCCACCACAAACATGCCTAACTTGATGTCGCGGATAGCAACATTCCGATAGTTTTCAGCAGATAATTGTAAAGAAGGCATTCATGATCCTGAAAAAGCAGTAACACATATACTATTTTATATTAAAACTTTCATACAGCTATAAAAGCAATACAATAGAGCACAATAAACCAATGGTTTCACAAAACTGAAAAATAATGCGCTTAGATAAACACCTTCACCAATGTCTTGGTATTTCTCGCTCACAGGCTTCGCTGCTTTTAAGAGCAGGTCGTATCACTGTAAATGGCACTATAGCCAAAAGTGGTTCTCTGCATGTTAATGAACAGGATGTTATTCTGCTGGATGACAATAACCTGCAAGCACCCGGGGAAAATCTTTATTATTTTATGCTGCATAAACCGCAAGGTTATGTGTGTGCTAATGCGGATGCTAATCATCCCAGCATTACCCAATTATTCGATTTGCCACGTGCCGATGAATTGCATGCTGCCGGACGACTAGATGTTGATACTACGGGGCTGGTATTAGTCACTAATGACGGACAGTGGTCACACCGAGTTACCTCGCCCCGAAAACAGTGTGAAAAAACCTACCGTGTCTGGTTGGCAGAGCCAATCTCTGATGAAACGAGCAAACAGTTCGCAGAGGGAATTCTGTTACGCAGTGAGACACAACCAACACGCCCGGCACAGTTGGAAATTGTCACACCACGTGAAGTATTACTCACCATTCACGAAGGTAAGTATCATCAGGTCAAACGGATGTTTGCCGCAGTAGGCAACCATGTTGAGCGATTACATCGCGAGCAGATTGGCGCTTTAGTTTTAGATGCTAACCTGCCGGAAGGTGACTTCCGGGCGCTGACCGCAAAAGAGATTAGCCTGTTTTAACCTTATCGGGCTAATACCAATGCCGTTCCGCAGACAACTAATATAGCACCCAGCCAAGCACCCAGGCTGGGGCGCTGCCGAGTAAAAAACCAAAGAATAGGTAAAAGCATGACTGGCGATGTTGATGACATGATCGCCACCAGCGTTACGTTGCCATGACGTAATGCGAACAAAAATATGGTCATTCCTAAGACCATCGCCAATAACCCGTTCAGGCAAATGATGCCTAATACACGCCATGTGATCGGCGATACAGCACGACTGAAAGGTACCTGCGCTAGACGTAACCCTGAGTGTGCAGCAAATGCTACCAACATACGCACACACGATGCTGCAATCGGATCAGCGCCAGCTGACATAACCGGTTTCGCAATAATGGTTCCTAGCGATTGACACAGCGCAGCCATTAACCCCAATGCCAGACTCAACCACAAAGCGCCATGGCTATATTCCAGTTTTTGTGGCTTATTACCACTGAATGCAACAGCAACCATAACACCCGCTAATACTAATGCAGCGCCCGCCCAGCCTTGCAAAGACAGATGTTCTTTAAATAACCAAATCCCAAATAATGCAGAAAATGCAGCATGAGTAGCAAACAATAAACTGGCCCGGCGCGGCCCAACCCGATTCATACAAGCGTATAAACAGGTGTCACCGATGAAGATACCGATTAACCCTGACGTGGCCATCATGCCAATTTGTGATAATGACAGTGTATGAAAACCACCGCTAACCAGACTCATTAAGCCCAACATCAAACTGACACAAGCCATACGCCAGCGGCTAAAAGCAAAAGTACCTAAATGACGAGCTGGGGTGACCGATAATAAGCTAGCGCAAGCCCACAAAAAAGCCGACACCAATGCCAGCCACTCTAAAGACATAAAAACCTCAAATACCAATACAACAAACCGGCAAAAGCCGGTTTGTCATTACAAAAAACGGAAATCAATCAGAAGAAAGGATCGGGTTCGTCATGCTTGATTGGGTCCAGCTCCCAGCTTAACACCTGACCTGACATTTTGAGCGCGCCATTTTCGGTATGGAGTTTAATTTTCAGTTTTAAATTGTTAACAGAGTCGGCATTCCGAAGCGCTTCTTCTTCATCAATAGCGCCTTCACAAAACAGTTCAAACAAACATTGGTCGAATGTTTTCATACCCAGGTTAACTGATTTTTCCATGATCTCTTTAATATTGCCGAAATCACCTCGGCGGATCATATCCTGAATCGTTGCAGTACCCAGCAATACCTCAATGGCGGCGCGTCGTTTCCCATCTTTTGTTTTAACTAATCGTTGCGATACAAACGCCTTCAGGTTATTCCCTAAATCGTTCATCAATTGTGGCCGACGCTCTTCTGGGAAAAAGTTGATAATACGATCCAACGCCTGATTCGCGTTATTCGCATGCAAGGTTGAAATAGCTAAATGGCCGGTTTCCGCAAACGCCAATGCGTGTTCCATGGTTTCGCGGTCACGAATTTCCCCAATCAAAATAACATCAGGTGCCTGACGTAAGGTATTTTTCAAGGCCGCATGGAAACTGCGGGTGTCCACCCCTACTTCACGTTGGTTGATGATGCTCTTTTTATGCGGATGAACATATTCGATAGGGTCTTCAATGGTAATGATATGCCCGCTGGTATTCGTGTTCCGATGGTCTATCAATGCCGCCAATGTCGTGGACTTACCAGAACCAGTTGCACCAACAAACAACACCAACCCGCGTTTTTCCATGATGACATCAAGTAAAACTGGCGGCAGTTTTAACTCTTCAAAGGTCGGAATATCTAATTTGATATTACGGGCAACGATAGAGATCTCATTCCTTTGGCGGAAGATGTTGACACGGAAACGCCCTACTTTAGATAACGAAAGCGCTAGGTTCATTTCCAATTCTTTATCAAAAATAATGCGCTGTTCTTCATCCATGATCCGATTGGCAATTTCGGCAACCTGGCCTAATTCCATCGGACGTTCCTGGATTGGTGTTAATACACCATTAAATTTGATACTAGGCACCGCGCCAGTTGCCAGATATAAGTCTGAACCATTTTCAGTGGCCAGCTTGATCAGCATATCCTCGAATTCCATGGTTCCATCAGCAGCAGACATGCTTTTCTCCTTAAATTACTTCACTGTTATTTATTCTGGTGCATTTTGGCCGTTTATTTAAGTCATCCACCAGAAATATATAGATAAAAATGTAAAGACAACAACTGTGACCAAAGATACATCCGTATTTCAATAACCTGCTCTATACTTTGGATAGCGTGTCAACTGAGGTCGGAGGTTTGTATGTGGCAATCCATAACAAAACAGATCACAGATTGTATGGATGCACCGTTTAATATTGATAAACGGCAATTACTGCTGCACACCCAAGATTCAAATTACTATCAGATCAGTGATCAAAAACTTGGGGTGTCATACATAGTTCGCATTACACCTAAGTCCATGGCGACTAAATTCGACATGGTGACACGCAATTTGTCTTTGATGGCAGACTGGCTGATATCACCAAAAATCATTTTATATGGTTCTACCGCTGATCAGTGTTTTGTAGTCTTTGAAACCTTTGATGTCGAGGAAAGCCCCCCGCTACCGAATGAATGGCATGCACTAGGTAAACGCTTTGCCAAAATGCATCATGAAAGTCAGCAAGGTATGTATGGCTGGGATGAAGACACGTTTATTTATCAGCAAATTCAGCCGAATCGCTGGCAAAAAAACTGGGCCTCTTTTTATTCTGAGCAACGTATAGGCTGGCAGTTGCAGTTACATCAGGAAAAAGGCAAACATCTTTTTAATATTTCTGATATCACCAGTGTGATACATCGCTTGCTGCATCATCATCACCCAGAACCTTGCTTACTTCATGGGCAATTGCTGCTAGATAATATATTAGTGACCAGTAACGGGCTCTTTCTACCCGATAACGCTTGTTATTGTGGTGATCGGGAATTAGATCTCGCTTGGTTAACAACCTTCTGTCCGAACTATGATGACTTTATGCAGGGATATACAGAAACATGGCCGCTACCGCAAGGATAGGAGACTCGACAGGTTATCTATGCGTTATATCCATTATTAGTGCAATTACATCAGGATCCTGCGCTGGAAACGCGGGTTCACCATCATATTGCGCTAATTTTAGCCATCTAACAGCGATAAACTGGCACGTTGGATGGCTTATAGCTATAGTGTCGGCGTTTATAGTTAACTAGAGAACAACCGATGAAACACCTCGCCTATTGCGACAAAATCAGGGAGGTTTACAGCCAAATCGGAAGTGGCGACCAAGGCTATATGCCTGATGCAATCCGTGTGGTTTTAATTACATTGGATAAAATCGCCAGTAATCCTGATTTGCCTGAAGACATCCGAAATAACGCTGCTTTTGCTGCTGCCAATTTACTTATCAGCGATTACTCTGAAGACGCCTGAAGATCAGGCGTTTTTTCTCAAATAGTATAAAGGTCATACCGTGATTCAATATCAGCAGGAAATCCGCCGTCTTGTTCGGCTGGCGTTGCCTATTCTTCTGGCACAGGTCGCACAAACAGCAATGACGCTGGTAGATACCATTATGGCAGGCCGCTACAGCGCCATCGATCTGGCCGCAATTTCCGTTGCCAGTAGCTTCTGGCTACCGATCGTGTTGACCAGTCAGGGCATCATCATGGCGCTGACACCTATCGTCGCGCAGCTGAATGGTGCACAAAAACAGGCACAGATCCCTGCGACGGTAGCCCAAGGGTTGTGGTTAACACTGCTGGTATTTATTCCGGCCGGACTCCTGCTTTATTACAGCCCGATGCTGCTGCATTGGATGGATGTTTCTGTCGTTATGGCACAGAAAACCACCAACTATCTGCATGCGATGTTATTAGGATTACCTGCCTATCTTTTTTATCAGGTATTACGAAATTACGCCGAAGGTTTATCGCATACTGTTCCCGGTATGTGCATTGGTTTTGCCGGGCTGCTGCTGAATATCCCGCTGAATTATTTGCTGATCTATGGCGTTTGGGGTTTTCCAGAATTAGGCGGTGTTGGCTGTGGTTTCGCCTCTGCGGGGGCCATGTGGTTTATGGCCATCGCCATGACAGTGTATGTGCTTAAATCACCGTCTTATCAGCAATGTCGTCTGTTCCAGCATTATATTGGTTGGCAGTGGGACAGCATCCGACGCATTTTCAAACTCGGTGCCCCCATCGCCTTAGCTTTATTTTGTGAAGTCACCTTGTTTACTGTAGTCGCGCTGCTTCTGGCACCGTTGGGCCCTGAAATTGTTGCCAGTCATCAAGTCGCGTTGAATTACTCATCACTGATTTTTATGCTACCACTCTCTTTAGGGTATGCAGTCACGATCCGCGTAGGTCATTCATTGGGCGAATTGCAACCCAAACAGGCCAAGGTGGCTGTCATCTGCGGTCTATTGGTTGGATTAACGATCACAGTGATGACGGCAAGCTCAACTATCTTGTTACGAACTTGGATTGCGACTCAATATACAGATGACCCAACGGTCATTACATTAGCGGCTCATTTGATTATTTTTGCCGCTATTTATCAATTTTCAGACACCATCCAAGCGATCTCTTCCGGCGCACTACGCGGCTTGAAAGACACTCGTGTCATTTTTGTGATCACACTGATTTCTTATTGGATGATTGGTATACCGGTTGGCACCATTCTTGGATTGACTGATTGGGTCACACCACGAATGGGGCCACAAGGTTTTTGGTTAGGCATTATTTTGGGTCTGACAACCGCGGCTAGTATGCTGGCGCTCCGATTAAGAACAACCTTACGTAAAACACTGCAACAACATCCCGTATAGTCAAAATGGCGAATGGTAAATGGGACTTATATCACCATTCGCCACATAGAAACCGGTTTCATCTTTACAGTAAGAATCAATCACCCTAACGTTCGGAAAGAATTTTTTCCTATTTTTCGAGAGCATTAAATGCAGAAAAAAGCCGTTATTTTCGATATGGATGGTGTATTGATCGACTCCGAGCCTTTCTGGCAACAAGCACAAATCGATGTGCTAAAAGAGCTGGGAGTCGAAATTACTGTCGAAGAGTGCGAACAAACGATGGGACTACGAATTGATGCGCTGGTTGCGCATTGGTATGCCAAACACCGCTGGGAAGGCCCAGGTATTGAAGAAACAGCCAGCACCATTGTCGGCCGTGTAGCAAGCCATGTTATGTTGTCAGGCGTCGCGAAAGAAGGCGTT
>JAQUHG010000144.1 GCA_028683735.1 Tolumonas sp.
CCTATCTGTTTGGTAATTACTGCGGCAAAGACGGCTTTAAAGTGCATATTCAGGGCGATAAATCGGTCGGGCTATACGAATATGTTTCATTAGGTATCTGCCTGAGCGATTGCCACCTGTTTAATGCAGATGGCGTTGCGGTTGGTAAACGTGAGATCCCAGCTGATAGCAAACACTAGTTTTTAGCAGACTGAGTTTTTACTGGCCTGAATCGTGCTGCTTTAAATTTTCGGTTATTTAAAGCAGCGATTCAGGCCATTTTTATAAGCGATTACAGTATTTTCAATTGGAATAAGACTGCGCTTTCCGGGTCCATCACCGGCAACGCAATACCGACTTTTTCCAGCCATTCGCCAGATAAAACGGTTTCTTCCTGAGTCAGCCATTCCGGCTGTATTTTCATTACACCACCATCAAAACGGGCTGGTTTTTCCAACACAGTTAGGCAGTAGTTTTTATCTGCCAGTAACCCCAGCAAGCGCAATGATCCTGATAAGGAATAGGTTGGCATTGATAGTTGGCTTAACAGGAACACTGCTTCGATTTTGTCTTCCGCTATCACGCCGTTGATCATCATTGCCGAATCATGATGATCAATTCGCACCACTTTGCCACTGTGTAACAGTGGGCGCAGTTGCTTGTGCAATTTAATGAAATGCGCAAAGCCCGCTTGTTCTTCGGCAGTTTCTTTGACCGGATCTAACTCCACCCCCATGTGCCCGAACAGCGCGGTTAAGCCGCGAAATTGAATGCTGTGCGAACGGGCAGTGCAATGGCAATGCGCGCTGCCGATATGCGAACCCATCACTTCCGGCGGGAAAAAATAACTCATCCCGCGTTGGATCTGTTGGCGCTCCAGCGCGTCATTGTTGTCGGATGTCCAGAAACGGTGCGTGCGTTTTAAGACTTCAAAATCGATCCGTCCGCCGCCAGAGGCGCACGATTCAATTTCGACCAGTGGGTGGCGTGTGCGTAATTCATCAAACAACCGATAGACGGCGTGCGTTTGCCCCGTGATCGCCGCTTTACCTTCGTGACCGGGCTGCACGATTTCGCGATTCATATCCCATTTGATATAACTGATGTCATAGCGCGTGAGCAGGTCGTCTAACCGTTCCAGCAAATAGGCAAATACATCTGGGTTTTGTAAATCTAATGCATACTGATTGCGGCCCGTCGGCTGATTATATTCCGGCACGGCCAGCAGCCAGTCGGGGTGTGCGCGATAGAGATCAGAGTCAGGGTTTATCATCTCCGGCTCAACCCAGATGCCGAACTCCATGCCTAAATTGCGAACATGCGTGACTACCGGTTCCAACCCGTTCGGGTATTTTTTCTCATCCAGATACCAGTCACCCAATGCGGCGCGATCATGATCGCGGCCTTTAAACCAGCCATCGTCAATGATGAAACGTTCAACGCCAAGCTCCGCTGCTTGCGTGGCCATCTGCATGATGTAATCCGGATCGTGCTGGAAATAGATCCCTTCCCACGTATTCAAATGCACTGGGCGCGGTTTGTCGGTTGGGAAATGCAGAATTTGCTGACGCACGAACTGATGGAAGGCATGACTCATACCATTCAACCCGTCTTGACTATAGGTTGCATACAGCCACGGTGTAGAAAGACTTTCATGCTCGGCGAGCTGAATTTCACCAGCAAAATAGAGTGCTTCGGCCTGCATAAAACGGCGGCCATCGGTTTTTACATCGGAACGTAGACGGTGATTACCGCTCCAGCCAAAATGAAAGCCCCAGACTTCGCCTTGTTGTTCTTTAAAACCGGTGGTGCCTTGAATAAACGCAGGAAAATTTTCATGGGACGTGCGGCCCCGGCGATTTTCCTGATGATAACCACCGTGTTTCAGATTGAGTCGGTGTGGCTGAAACTCACGCACCCAGCGGCCATGAAACGCCAACAATTCAACGGCACGCTCTGGCAGGGGCAGCGTTACCGCAAACCGATCGACCTGATAGTTTTCGGGTTTAAGATTGGTCAGCGTGTGTCGCAGTTGTAACACATCGGTTTGTGGATCTAAGCGCAATTCAATTTGGAGTTGCAACCCGGCAATGGTGTCTTCACTGACGATCTGTAATGCATTTTGTTCGTCTTTCAGTGACTTGAAGTGAAACACTGGCGACCAATCTTTGCCGTTGCGATGGCCTTCTAAACCTGGGCTGCTGAATAGGCCTCGACCATGCTCCGGGCTCAGCGTGAGTGGTACATCGGCATCCAGACGACCATGCGGCACTGCGCGTTTTAGTGCTGAGAGAGCGTTTACATCAAAAGCGGCATTTAATTTTTCTCCCCAGTATAAAATTTCAACGGCAGGGGCTGTTTGTAAAATAAGCGTTGAATTGGCGCTATGTAATTTAACTATCTGAGCATTCATTGGAAATATCCTTCCAGATAACAAATTATTGATAGGTATGGCGATATTGTATTTTGTGGCGAGAATTATAAGTCGTCATAATTTTGGTGACTGTGATCGCAATATAATTATGGAATCGTTTACACGTGATTCGCATTTTTACGTAGAAATGTGCCGTGGCATTGAAATTTGGACAGGCTAAAAACATGAATCAGGTTTATAGGTTAGACTTGAAGTAAGGACTGCTGGATGTTTCGGTGACGCTAACCTGACGCGATAAGAAGGCTGCTTATGAAGAGTATTATTCGTTTGCTATGCCTGTTCTCCGTTTCCGCATTACTGATTCTTTTCAGTGAGCAAGCTATCGCCACCACAGTTGCAAACCCGGATCAAATTTCCTCCAACTTTTATGATTGGGCTTATGCATTAACCGAAATTATCTTCGGGTTATTGGTTATTGCTATCACTCTCGCAGGTTACATTTTTTATCAAAATCGAAAATTAAAAGCCGAGTTATCTAAAAGCCAGCAACACGAAGATCGCTTGCGGACCTTGTATACTGCGATCGAGCAAAGCCCAGTTTCCGTCGTTATCGCCGGTGTTGATGCATATATTCGCTACGTTAATCCGCAATTCACTGAGGTGACGGGTTATTCACCAACCGAAGTCATCGGGCAAAATCCGCGTATGCTCGGTTCTGGTTTAACAAGCCCTGCCGTGTATCAAGCCATGTGGAGTGCACTCTCGAAAGGGACTTCGTGGTCGGGCGAGTTTATCAATCGCCGTAAAAATGGTGAGATTTATTGGGAGCAGGCTTATATCTCGCCGGTCTATAACAAAGCGGGTCGAATCACACAATATGTGGCTGTGAAGCTGGATATTACCGAGCGAAAACGGCGCGAATTACACGAACATTCCCACAATCAGGTGTTGGAATTGTTATCCAAAGGGGCACCGTTAAAGACGATCTTACTGGCGATTGTGCGAGGTGTAGAAGCGGAATACCCGAATATGATGTGTTCAGTTTTATTGTTAGATAAGGAAGAAAAACACCTGTTGCATGGTGCAGCACCGAGTCTCCCCGAATTTTACAATGAGGCGATTAATGGTGAAGAAATCGGGTTAGGAGTTGGTTCATGCGGCACGGCAGCTTTTACTGGTAAACGCGTTATTGTTGCCGATATTGCCACACATCCGTATTGGACTGCGTATGCCAAATTGGCTGAAAGTGCCAAATTAGGAGCCTGCTGGTCGGAACCAATTTATGGTTCAAAACATAAAGTGCTGGGTACATTTGCCATCTATCACCATGAACAACATGTCCCCAAAGCAGAAGATATTCGATTAATCGAGGAATCAGCAAATCTGGCCGCGATAGCCATAGAGCGTTTTCAGGCGACAGAAGCACTACGCTTAAGTGAAGAACGTCATCGCTGGTTGGCACATTATGATGTGCTGACAGAATTGCCAAATAGAGTGTTGTTTTCTGATCGCTTGAAACAAGCAATGCGTTTGAGCAACCGTTACAACAAAAAACTGGCCTTAATGTTTCTTGATTTGGATAAATTCAAACCCGTTAACGATAGTTTTGGGCACGACATCGGTGATTTATTGTTAAAAGAGACGGCCAAACGAATGCAGCAGTGTGTGCGGGCATCGGATACGGTTTGCCGGATTGGTGGTGATGAGTTTGTGATCTTGCTGCCTGATGTGTCTGATCAACAAAGTGCGTTCCAGATTGCAGAGAAAATTCGTCATGCGTTGAATCAGCCATTTCTGTTGGCGGGGTTGGAATTAAATATTTCCTGCAGTATTGGTATTGCTCTTTACCCTGAACATGGCACTGATGAGCTGACATTAACCAAAAATGCCGATCTCGCGATGTATCGGGCAAAAGAAAACGGTCGCAATCAGGCTCAGGTATTTTAAACTACGGCTCTGTCCTGTTTATCTAAGGTTTCCGATGGCACTTAAAGCCACAATTTTTAAGGCAGTTTTGAACATTGCCGATCTCGATCGCGGTGTTTATCTCGATGCCAACCTGACCCTCGCGCGTCATCCTTCCGAAACGGATCTACGCCTTATTGTCCGTCTGCTGGCATGGGCGCTGAATGCGCATGATGATTTAGCCTTTACTAAAGGCTTGTGCGCGGATGATGAGCCGGAACTGTGGTTGAAAAACTTACACGGTGGGATCGAGCATTGGATAGAAGTCGGTTTACCCGACGAACGTCGCTTGAAGAAAGGCTGCAATCGCTCAGAACAAGTGACGTTATATACCTATGCAGGCCGTGCGGTTGATCTGTGGTGGCAACAAAACCAAGCTTTACTCAATCGTCAGGATAATTTGCGCATTATTGATTTTTCAGAAGAAGAATTAGCACCGCTGGTGGATCTGGCTGAACGCAATATGCAGTGGCAAGTGACGATCAGTGAAGGGCAGGTTTTTATAAATTCCGGTGATGTGAATTTAAGTATTACTCCCAGTATTCGGAAGGAATGGGCGTAGTATCTCGCGACTCAGCAGCTGGCAGATAGTGAATGATATCGGATCATTTATCTATTCCTGCTGGCTTTTTATGTTATGTAATCCAATACTTTAAGATAGTAACTCATTTAGCTCCATCTCTGCATTTCTACCGAAATGCGCGTACAGTAAATATGATCGTTCAGTATTCACACAAACATCTTTCGCTTAGATTGTCGTAATACGGGATTCAGACATATGAACAAAATCACCAAATATTCGCTTTATTCCGTTGGTAGTGTTGTTGTTTTACTCGCGGGCTCAGCGTTTTATATCACAGCTACTTTTGATGCTAATTCGCTAAAACCAAGGTTAGAAGCATGGGTCAAAGCCGAAAAACAGCGCACATTAAAATTCAACGGCCCCATCAGTTTATCGCTGTTTCCCAAACCAGGCCTCACGTTATCTGATGTCAATTTATCAGAACATAACACCGATGCCTTGTTTGCTCATGTATCAGATGCGCGAGTGACGATGCAGTTCTGGCCGTTGTTATCGAAGAAATTCATTATCAATGAAGTAGATATTCAAGGTGCCACGATCAATCTGATTAAGGATAAATCCGGGCAATTCAACTTTGCTGATTTGGCGGGTAACAAAAAACAACCAGATGATAAAGCGCCCACAGAAGCAACGGGTGCAAACCAGGCCGCTGATACGGCATCTGCGGGTTCCGATTTTCATCTTGCCCAATTCAATATCGCCAAGAGCAGCATTAAGTATCTTGATCAGCAATCTGGTCAGCAGGTGATGTTAAGCGATCTGTCTTTGTTTGGTGACACCATCACGGCACAAAGTACCGGGCATATTGATTTCAGCTCTCGCTTACAAAGCACAACGCCAGTCTTAGATTTGCAAGTGAATACCAAATTAGACCGTGTGAACTTTGATAAGAAAACCGGACAACTGCTGCTGGATGGGTTGTATAACGTACTGGATGGCAAGCTGGGTAAAGAGACATTCAAACTGACGCTGACGGCACCTAAATTGAATGTAACCGATAAAAATACCAGTGCGGACACCATTAGTTTTTCAGCCTCATTAAACGGTGCAACCCGCAAAATTGATAGCGACCTTAAACTGGAAGGATTATCTGGCGATAATCAGCAAGTTAACGTCAAAGCGGTTAAGTTTGATCTGAATGCGAACCAAGAAACACAAGCGGTCAAATTATCCGCCAGCAGTCCGTTAGCCTTAAAACTGGCAACACAAGCCTTTAACCTACCACAATTGGTGATTAAAGGTGATGTGACCAGTGGTGATATGAAAGTGTTGCCGGTTGATCTTACCGGTAAACTCGCAGCGGAAGTGAAGGCACAACATATCAACACGGCATTAACTGGTTCGCTTGATCACAATGCGCTAGCGCTCAATGCCGATATAAAAGGGTTTAGTAACCCAGCGATCCGATTTGATCTAAAAGCACAGTCATTGGATCTGAATCGTTATATGACAGCGCCTAAATCTACTAATTCGGGTACCAAAGAGAATGCAGGACAAGGCTCTGGCAATAAAACGCCGCCGAGCAAAGTCGACCTCTCTGGGTTAAATGCACTGAATCTGGATGGACAGATTCATATTGGACAATTGAAGTATGCCGCCCTGGATGCCAAAGAGTTGGCTTTGGTCTTTAATGCCAAAAACGGTTTGCTCTCAGTACCAGCATTAAGTTTGAAAGCATTTGGTGGTGATATTGCCGCGAGTGGTTCGGCGACAACAACCGCCAGCCCACGCATTAGCGTGAAACCCAACATTGCGGGTGTCGATATTTATGCCTTACTGAAACAGTTTGCTGGCTTTGAAAAAATAGAGGGCAGAGCCACAGTGGGAGGTAGTTTGGTGATGCAAGGGGGTGATACCAGTGCATTAAAAAATAGTCTCACCGGTAACTTAACAACCCGTGTTACAGATGGTGCATGGCGTGGAATCAACGTCGCCAAAACTATTCGTGATGCTAAAGCCGCATTGTCTGGTTTGAAAGGAGGAGAACAATCTGTCGCGACCAGTAATGTGGAAAAAACTGACTTTACCGAGTTAACAGCATCCATTTTATTCAATCAAGGTGTTGCTACCAATAAAGATTTAACGATGAAGTCCCCCTTGCTACGGATCAATGGCGAGGGCGAAGTGAATCTAAAAGCAGATGATATTAACTATTTGCTGAAAGCGGCATTGGTAAATACCAGTAAAGGGCAGGAAGGCGCCGACCGAGATAAATTACACGGTGTCACTGTTCCGATCCGCATTAAAGGCCCTACCTCTGCGCCTAAATATTCTCTTGATCTGACGGCGGCATTAAAAGAAAACGCCGGCGCTAAATTGGAAGAGAAAAAACAGGAAGTGCAGCAAAAACTGGAGCAAAAAGCTGGCGATGCTTTATCGAAAGGGCTGAAGAAATTATTCTGATTTTTTATTACGTTTGATTAACGCCTGAAAGAAGCCATCAGAAATGATGGCTTCTTAATATTGCAATTATTGTTTTCATACACGTGATTATTTTTCATGTTATATCCCATAGCATCGTCATTATGAGCATGGGGTATATATGAAACGTTCAGTGTTTTATATCTCTGATGGCACTGCCATTACCGCCGAAGTGTTAGGGCATGCGGTGTTGTCGCAATTTCCGTTAGAGCCTGATTTTTACACCATTCCTTTTGTTGATAACGTCAGTAAGGCGGCTGAGGTCTGTCAGAAAATCAACGACATTTATCTACAATCGGGCTGCAGACCGCTGGTGTTTTTTTCGATCGTCTCTGAACCGGTACGTGAGACCATTCTGGCTAGTCACGGTTTTTGTCAGGATGTGGTGCAGTCGCTGATTGCCCCGTTACAGCAGGAACTGGGTATTGAACCCATCGCTTCATCGCAGCGGCGGCCTTACGGGCTGACGGAAAACAACATGCTGAAATACGATGCCCGCATTGCCGCGATTGACTATACGCTGGCGCATGATGATGGCATTTCCCTGCGTAATCTGGAACTGGCTCAGGTGATTTTATTGGGGGTATCCCGCAGCGGTAAAACGCCGACCAGTCTTTATCTGGCGCTGCAATTTGGTGTGTATGCCGTGAATTATCCGTTTATTGCCGATGATATGGATCACCTGCAACTACCGCCTGCGTTGTTACCGTATAAAAACCGGCTGTTTGGTTTAACAATAGACCCGGAACGGTTGTCGGCGATCCGGCAGGAGCGGCGTGAAAACAGTCGCTATGCATCGTTGCGACAATGCCGTATGGAGTTGGCTGAGGTGGAGGCGCTGTATTGTAAACATCAGATCCCTTATCTCAACACCACGAACTATTCGGTGGAAGAGATCACGGCCAAACTGATGGAAATCATGCATCTGCAGCGTCAGAAATAAAAAAGGCCACCACATCATAGAGGTAATGTGGTGGCAAACTGACGACGTGCTATTCCGCTAATGCTAACCAGGTTTGCACCACGGTATCCGGGTTCAGCGATAAACTATCGATCCCTTGTTCCTTCAGCCACAGGGCAAAATCGGCGTGATC
>JAQUHG010000145.1 GCA_028683735.1 Tolumonas sp.
CAGGAAAAGCGATTTTGTGATTGTCGTAAGGATAATCACAATATTGAATTGCCATCATCCAGGCGGAAAACAACAGCCATATCCAGGGGGCTAAAAATTGTCCGGCAACCGGAACAAAAAACAAAATAGCGCAGAGTAAGGTTCGCGGTAACCAGTATTTAAGTTTTTGCCATTCGCGTTGGAAGGCGTGGTGAATTTCTTGCCAGAGTGGTTGATCATCAACCCGATGTGTATCGGATGCCAGATATTGTTCCACGCGGGCGGCCAGCATGCCGTTAAACGGCGCGGCTATCCAATTTGTCACCATGCCAAATAAAAAACTGAATGCAAATAAAATAGCGATCACCGCTAATGGCCAAAGTAAAAAGGTTAACCACTCCAGCCAGCTTGGTAACCATGCGGTTAGTGCCTGCATAGCAATATCAAACCGGTGAAATAGTAAATAAAAGCCGGTAGAGAATAGCAATATATTGATTAACAACGGGATCCAGACATAACGTCGGATACCGGGTTGCGTCATCAGATGTAATCCCTGAAGCAGGTAACCAAAAGCACTAAGCGGTTGAATGTTTACCATTATTATTTTTCCAGTAACGATACTGATTGCGACTATTACAGATAGACTGTTATTTTGGTAGGGTTGGCGAGGGATGATTTTATTTAAATACGCTATTTTCTGTGAATAAGCGTTGTCAGCCTGCTCTGCAAAACGGATAATGTGAATCAGGAACAATCACTTATCGTCTATTTGTGCGAAGGTATGATTGGATTAATCAGAGAAAGCAGCTCAATCTGTCTTGAATAGTGTTTTTGTCAGGGGCGATTGACATGGTTTCTTTCCAATGTGTTGAGCAAATGGCGGCGAGCGGGAAATTGCAATCGCGCAGGTTCCACATCGGTAAAGGGAAGATTGATAACCAATTAAATAGAATAGAGCAACGACAATGCAGGATTTGCGAATAGTACTGGTTATAGTTGGAGCACTGGCGATTGCGGCGCTGGTCATCCATGGCTTATGGACAAATCAACGAAATAAACGGGCACAATTAAAAAATTCACCACCAAAACCTGTTCCAAGTAAACGCGGATCCGAAAGTCGGGATGTGGATGGCTTTGATGCTGACGGCATTGGTCAGGTGCGGGTTGTTGCTCCACGGAATAGTACGCTTGGGCGTGATGCGGAACCGGTTATCTCTTCTGTTCCGCAGTTTTCTGCCGGTGATGAAGATGATTCTAAAGTGTCGCCTGTGCAGCCAGTATCGGAAGAAACCCGAGCTGAACCACAAATTAAACCACGTGAAGGGATCTGGAAAGATGTTTACGTGATCAATATAGCTGCACGAGACGGTTCTTATATTTATGGCCGTGATTTAAAACACGCATTGCGTATTCTCGGCTTCCGTTTTGGTGAGATGGATATCTACCATCGTCATCTGGAAATGGATGGTCAGGGTGAAGTGTTATTTAGTCTGATCAATATGATCAAACCTGGCACATTTGATCCAAGTAAAATGGATCGACTAATGACACCGGGTGTTTCACTGTTTATGCAGTTACCGGCTACCGGTCGTGGTTTGGCACACTTTGATTTAATGCTGAAAGCGGCAGATAAATTAGCCAGTGAAGTTGACGGTCTATTATTTGATGCCGCGCGCCAGCCATTGAGTGAATATTATTTGACGCAATGTCGCGAAGAGCTGAAAGCTTACGATCATCAGTAAGTGCTACAATTGATTAATCTTAAGTGCGGCTTCGGCCGCATTTTTTGTCTGTGGGTCTGAACGAATATCATGAACGAAATCCAGTCACGTATGCATGCGCTGCAACAATTACTTGAGCGCTATAACACCGAATATTATTTGCATGACGCGCCGTCTGTGCCTGATGCGGAATATGATCGTTTGATGCGCGAACTGCGGGAGCTTGAACTGGCGAATCCGCAATGGCTGGATGCGAATTCGCCTACACAGCGTGTAGGTGGTGCTGCATTAACGACATTTGGTTCGGTGCAGCATGAGCAACCAATGTTATCGCTGGATAATGTTTTTAACGCGGAAGACTTGGCCGCGTTTGGTCGTCGGGTACAAGAGCGGTTGTTTCGTAATGACGCGATCACGTTTTGTTGTGAACCTAAGCTGGATGGTCTGGCGGTCAGTATTTTGTATGAGCAGGGCGAACTCGTGCGTGCTGCGACTCGTGGTGATGGTGTGACGGGTGAGGATATTACACAAAACGTGCGTACCATTCGTGTGATCCCATTACGCTTGAGTGGTGAACATATTCCGGCCCGATTGGAAGTGCGTGGTGAGGTGTTCATGCCGAAAGCCGGTTTTGAGCGTTGGAATGAATTGGCACTGGAACGAGGCGACAAGGTCTTTGCTAATCCGCGTAATGCAGCTGCAGGTAGTTTGCGTCAGCTTGATCCGGCCATTACTGCACAGCGTCCGTTGGCTTTTTATGCGTATGGCATTGGTATCGTTGACGAGTTCACGGAATTGCCGGCTTCTCATTATGAGCGCATGCAATATCTGAAACAGTTCGGTTTACCGGTTTGTGATGAGATCCGTCAGGTAACCGGTGTGGAGGGCTGTCAGACATATCACGATGTTATTTTAGCGAAACGCGATGCATTGCCATTTGAAATCGATGGTGTGGTGTTTAAAGTTGACGCGATTGCTCAGCAGCAGACGCTGGGATTTGTTTCGCGTGCCCCACGTTGGGCTGTGGCGCACAAATTTCCAGCCCAAGAAGAGCTAACCCGGCTCAACGATGTCGAATTTCAGGTTGGGCGTACCGGTGCGATCACGCCCGTTGCGCGGTTAGAACCCGTGCAGGTCGGTGGGGTCACCGTATCTAATGCAACATTACACAATGCCGATGAAATTGAACGTCTCGCGGTAAAGATCGGTGACTGGGTTATCGTGCGTCGAGCTGGGGATGTCATTCCGCAGATTGTGGGTGTGGTGCTGGAGCGTCGCAACGAAGCGGAATGTCGCGACATTCATTTCCCTGCACAATGTCCGGTGTGTAATTCACAAGTTGAACGTCTGCCCGGAGAAGCCGTGGCGCGTTGTTCCGGTGGTTTATATTGTGCAGCGCAACGTAAAGAAGCGCTGAAACATTTTGTCTCGCGTCGGGCCATGGATGTTGATGGACTGGGCGATAAGCTGATTGAACAGTTAGTGGATCATGAGCTGGTACATAATCCGGCGGATCTCTTTGTGCTGACTAAAGCGCAGCTGCTGGGATTAGAGCGCATGGGCGAAAAATCGGCCGATAAACTCCTGCTTGCGTTGCAAACCGCTCGTCAGACGACCTTCGCGCGTTTTCTGTTTGCCTTAGGCATTCGTGAAATTGGTGAAACCACCGCACAGACATTGGCCCAGCATTTTTCCGATCTGCCTGCGCTACAAGAGGCAACGATTGAGTCGTTATTGAAAGTGGCGGATGTGGGTGAAGTGATGGCAAAACATCTCTATTATTTTTTCCGTCAGGAACATAATTTAGAAGTGATCCAACGGTTAGTGGCTCCGGTCAGTGCTGGTGGGGCGGGAATTAACTGGCAACCAGTAGAGAAAGTGGCTGTGGAAGCACTACCACTGAATGGTAAAACACTGGTCTTAACCGGCACATTATCACAATTGAACCGTGATGCCGCCAAACAAGCCTTACAGGCGCTGGGCGCTAAGGTAGCCGGTTCTGTTTCGGCAAAAACTGATTTAGTGATTGCCGGTGAAGCGGCGGGTTCTAAACTGGATAAGGCGCAACAGCTCGGTGTACCGGTTTGGAATGAAGAACAATTGGTGGTGTTGTTGCAAGATCCGACTGGGGTGGCGTTACCGGTTAAAGCGTGATTTGGGCGATGAGGTGTTAGCGCTTATTGTGCCGTCTGTTTAGCTACAAACGGCACACACTAATTCAGAGTTGTTCCGAGATCAGAAAAAATGAACGATGACGATGCAGGTTTTTGCGGTGTCGGGCAACTCGGGCTACCAAGCGTCGAACGCCGGTACGCAGAGTCGGTGTTTTACGTAAACGAATTTTTCTTCTTGCTTGCATAGGGATTCCCCCTCTTTCTTGTTGTCTTGTTGTTATCGGATAAGTGATATCACATCCAATACGAGAAAGAAAAGGGAAAAGCTCACGTTGTTACATGCTTTACATACTAAACCAGCATTTAATCGCACTGTTCCGTGACAGATCGCTGCTTTTCGGTCGACAGTTACCCTCCCGCCTTCCTATAATACGCACACTGCAATTTCCCCCCTCTATTACTTAGTGAGAGAACTGGCAACATGGAAATCTTACGAGGTGCGCCTGCGCTATCCGAGTTTCGTATCAGCAAATTGAAGGATGCATTTGCTGAAAAATCCTTACCTGTGCATGATGTCTATGCTGAATATATGCACTTTGCCGATGTCTCGGCCCCCCTCTCAGAGGCGGAACGGGTAATATTGGAAAAATTGTTACGGTATGGTCCGACCATTGCTGAACATACGCCGACAGGCTTGTTAGTTCTGGTTACTCCCCGCCCTGGCACTATCTCTCCTTGGTCATCGAAAGCAACAAACATCGCGCACAACTGTAGTCTGAAGCAAATCAACCGTCTGGAACGTGGTATTGCGTATTACATCACAGCCGACGCGTTGACGGCTGAACAACAGCAGACCATTGTGGCGTTGCTGCATGATCGCATGATGGAAAGTGTGTTTGCTAACCTGGATGATGCCGCTGCGCTGTTTGCCCATCATGAACCACGTGCATTGACTGCTGTTGATGTATTAGCTGGTGGCCGTGAAGCATTGGTGAATGCTAACGTTCAGCTGGGTCTGGCGCTGGCCGATGATGAAATTGACTATCTGTTGGAAAGCTTCCAGAAGCTGGGACGTAATCCAAACGATATCGAACTGTATATGTTCGCGCAGGCTAACTCTGAGCACTGCCGCCATAAGATTTTTAATGCCGATTGGACGATTGATGGTCAGAAACAGGCGAAATCGCTGTTTAAGATGATCAAAAACACCAATGAAAAGCACAGCGATTATGTGTTGTCTGCGTATAAAGATAACGCCGCCGTGATGGAAGGCAGTGAGGCGGGTCGTTTCTTCCCAAGCCCGGAAACGGGTGAATATCAATATCATCAGGAACCGATCCACATCCTGATGAAAGTCGAAACTCACAACCATCCAACGGCGATTTCTCCGTTCCCTGGTGCTGCAACTGGCTCTGGTGGTGAAATTCGTGATGAAGGCGCAACCGGTCGTGGTTCTAAACCAAAAGCTGGTTTAAGCGGTTTCACGGTATCTAACCTGCAGATCCCTGGTCATCATCAGCCATGGGAAACTAACTTCGGTAAACCGAATCGCATCGTTAGTGCATTGGACATCATGATTGATGGTCCTCTGGGCAGTGCGGCATTTAACAACGAATTTGGTCGTCCGAACATTCTGGGTTACTTCCGTACCTATGAAGAGAAAGTGCCAAGCCATAACGGTGACGAGATCCGTGGTTATCACAAGCCAATCATGCTGGCGGGTGGCTTAGGTAACATTCGTGGCGAACACGTACAAAAAGGCGAGATCTCTGTCGGCGCGAAACTGGTCGTGCTGGGTGGCCCGGCCATGAACATCGGTTTGGGCGGTGGCGCTGCGTCTTCTATGACTTCAGGTCAATCTGCCGAAGATCTGGATTTTGCTTCAGTACAACGTGAAAACCCAGAAATGGAACGCCGTTGTCAGGAAGTGATCGACCGTTGCTGGCAGATGGGTGAACACAACCCGATCCTGTTTATCCACGACGTGGGTGCCGGTGGTCTGTCAAATGCAATGCCGGAATTGGTGAACGACGGTGGCCGTGGTGGTAATTTCTCTCTGCGCGCTATTCCGAACGATGAGCCGGGCATGACGCCGCTGGAGATCTGGTGTAACGAATCACAAGAACGTTATGTGCTGGCGGTGGCGGCTGATCAGTTGCCACTGTTTGAAGAGCTGTGCCGTCGTGAACGCGCGCAGTATGCAGTGATTGGTGAAGCGACCGAAGCACAACACCTGACACTGAATGACAGCCATTTCGATAATAAACCGATTGATATGCCACTGGATGTATTGCTGGGTAAAGCCCCTAAAATGCATCGTGAAGTGAGTACGCTGTCAGCAAAAGGTAAACCGTTAGATCTGAGCGGTGTTACCGTGAAAGATGCGGCGGAACGTATCATGCGTCTGCCTACCGTGGCAGAAAAAACCTTCCTGATCACCATCGGTGACCGTACCGTAACCGGTCTGGTGGCGCGCGATCAGATGGTTGGCCCTTGGCAGATCCCGGTTGCGGATTGCGGCGTAACGGCTGCGTCTTACGACACCTATGCAGGTGAAGCGATGTCGATGGGTGAGCGTTCACCGATTGCACTGCTTGACCATGCTGCTTCTGCACGTATGTCGGTAGCAGAGTCATTGACTAACATCGCCGCCACGCAAATTGGCGATCTGAAACGCGTTAAGTTGTCAGCAAACTGGATGGCTGCAGCGGGTCACCCGGGTGAAGATGCGGGTCTGTATGCGGCAGTGAAAGCGGTGGGTGAAGAGTTATGCCCTGAGCTGGAACTGACCATTCCAGTGGGTAAAGACTCTATGTCGATGAAAACCCGCTGGCAGCAAAATGATGAGCAGAAAGAGGTGATTGCACCGCTGTCGCTGATCATTACTGCATTTGCCCGTGTGGATGATGTGCGTAATACCGTGACGCCACAACTGCGTACCGATAAAGGCGAAACCGACCTGATCTTAATCGACTTGGGTAGCGGTAAAAACCGTCTGGGTGCATCTTGTCTGGCTCAGGTTTACAAACAACTGGGCGACAAAGCGCCGGATGTTGATTGCCCGGCACAGCTGAAAGGCTTCTTCAATGCGATGCAGGCACTGGTTGCTGATCGCAAACTGCTGGCTTACCACGACCGTTCCGATGGTGGTTTGTTCGTTACGCTGGCCGAAATGGCGTTTGCCGGCAAAACCGGTATCAGCGTACAGCTGGATCAGTTAGCCAATGACGATCTGTCAGTGCTGTTTAACGAAGAGCTGGGTGCAGTGATCCAAGTTGCCCGTGCCGATAAAGAAGAAATTCTGACTATTCTGGCGGGCCATGGTCTGGCAGCCAATACCTTTGTGATTGGTACGCTGAACCAGAAAGATACACTGTGCTTTACTCGTAACGATCAGGTGGTGTTGTCTGAACCGCGTGTTCACTTCCGCAAAATTTGGGCGGAAACCACTCATCTGATGCAACGGATGCGTGATAACCCAGCCTGTGCTGACAGCGAACATCAGGCCAAGCTGGATGTAAACGATCCGGGTCTGAACGTGAAACTGAGCTTCGATCTGAATCAGGATGTAGCGGCACCTTATATCGCCAAACGTGCGGCACCGAAAGTAGCGATCTTGCGTGAGCAGGGTGTGAACTCGCAAAGCGAAATGGCAGCCGCGTTTGATCGTGCTGGTTTCAGCGCTATCGACGTGCACATGAGTGACATTCTGGAAGGTCGCCTCGATCTGGCGGAATTCCAAGGCTTAGCGGCTTGCGGCGGTTTCTCTTACGGTGACGTATTGGGTGCTGGTGAAGGTTGGGCGAAGTCCGTGCTGTTTAACAGCCGTGCGCGTGATGCGTTCCAGAGCTTCTTCCATCGCAATGATACCTTTGCGTTGGGGATCTGTAACGGTTGTCAGATGATGTCGAACTTACATGACCTGATCCCGGGTGCTGACCTGTGGCCACGTTTTGTGCGTAACGAATCTGAGCGTTTTGAAGCCCGTTTTAGCTTGGTAGAAGTGCAGCCATCACCGTCGATTTTCTTCCAAGGCATGGCTGGTTCTCGTATGCCTATCGCGGTTTCTCATGGCGAAGGCCGTGTGGAGTTGCGTGATGTTGATCATCTGTCTGCGCTGCAAAACAGTGGCACGGTGGCGGTGAAGTTTGTCGATCACTACGGTGTGGCGACTGAACGTTACCCGCTGAACCCGAACGGTTCACCAGCCGGTATCACCGGTCTGACTACCACGGATGGTCGCGTTACCATCATGATGCCGCACCCGGAACGTGTGATGCGTACGGTGGCGAACTCATGGCACCCAGACGATTGGGCAGAAAACAGCCCATGGTTACGTATGTTCCGTAACGCGCGTGTGTTTATTGGCTAAGCACCATTCATTAAACAAACGAAATAAGAGAGCCGCTGACAAAGCGGCTCTTTTTTTATCTGCGTTATACCCTTCGTACTTGAAGCTGCAGCGTCGTTGACGGCGTTCACTCACCCCAATCACATAGCATCTCTATGCTCATGCGGATTCGTTCACTTGTCGCCTTGCTGCAACTCCAATTACTTTGGCTATATGCCAATTTGATTATTGTGATAAACGG
>JAQUHG010000146.1 GCA_028683735.1 Tolumonas sp.
TTCCGTATGAAGCAGCACAGGTGCGCAGTAAACGACTGCATATCATGCATCACTTTAATCAGCAGATTAAAAATGCCAACTCAGAACGTTGTATGAATGAACAAGATCGCTTTCTGTTAGCGAAAACCTTGCTGGCGGAAAGCTATCGGAATTTCCATCATCAGGATGTGAAATCGAATTCGACGCTGGGTGTGTATAACCGTTTAACGCCGAGTTTTGTGGCCATGTCTAAATTGCAGGAGGTGTTTTTATGAAACCTGAATATGACTATGGTGAAGTCGTGCGTGTGGTGCGCACCATTCGTGATGATGGCACTTTCCCGGGTAAACAACGTGGCGATCTGATCGTGCGCAAGGGCAACTGCGGTTATGTCCGTGATGTCGGTGTTTTCCTGCAAGATCAGCTGATTTATCAGGTTCATTTTATCGAAGAAGACGTCATTGTTGGTTGTCGCAGTCAGGAGCTGATTTCAGCCGATGAACCTTGGGTGGAAAGTGAATTTGAATTCGGTGATTGGATCAACGCGGTGAATCATCTGGCCATCAAAGGCGAAGTGATTGCTGAAGCCGGTTCCCGCGGGCAGGTGATGTCGGTGCGTCGGGATATGGACCCGATCATGTATGAAGTGCTGTTTCAGGATCGTATGTTACTGGTGCCGTTATCGGCCATTTGCTGGCCGCCGGAGGAAGAACCGGCCGAGGAGGCGGCATGCTGAATTGGCAAGCATATCCAACCTTAAAACTGGCAACCCAGCATTTTGGCAAAGTACCGGCGGATTTGACGGCTGAGGAACAAAGTCAGCTGGCAAAAATGCTCGATCACCAATTGGCGATGGAAGCGCGTATTCTTGATTACGCGGCACAGGCGGAAATGTCTGTGTCAGCCGCCGATCTGAATGCGGCGCTGGAAGAGGTTAAAAGCGCTTATCCGGATGAAGAGGCTTGGAAAGCCTCAATGGCCACGGTAAAGCTCGATCTGCCGAGTTTGAAAGAGGCGCTGCGGCGTGAGCTGTTGGTGTCGCAGGTGATGGATAAAGTGGTTGAGAATATCAAACCGCTGACGGAAGAAGCCGCTAAATCGTGGTATCTGGATCATCCGCGCCAATTTTTACAACCGGAACGTCGTTTGGTGCGGCATATCTTGATCACGATTGACGATACCAACCCTGAAAACTACGAGGAAACATCTTACTCGCGGTTGCAGAATATCCGTAGTCAGCTGATCAGTTCGCCGGGTAAATTTGCTGATTAGCGATGCGTTATTCGGAGTGCCCAACCGCTGTCAATGAAGGCAAAATTGGTTTGGTGAAAGCGGGGCAACTCTATCCAGAATTGGATGAAGTGTTGTTTCAATTACCAGAGCGCGGATTTAGCCAAATCACCCGTAGCCCGATGGGGTTTCATCTGCTGTGGTGTGAAAAAATCCACGCTGCGGCACCGATGCCACTCAGCGAGGCGGTACCGAAAATTATCGAAGCACAGTTACAACAAGCGAAGAAAAATCTGCAAAAACAGTGGCTGACCTGGTTGATGCAACAGGAGGCATAATGCCTCCTGTATCCTTCACTTGGAATTGCAGCAACTCCAATTACTTTGGGTATTATATTTTGGGGTGCAGCGTAAAGGTCACTATTTCGGGCGGCACACCTAAACGGTAAGGCCAGACATGCCCCATACCCACCGATACAAACAACTGGCTTGAAGGCAGTTGATACCAGCCTTTCAGATAGTTAAACCACAATCTGCCGACCGTGTAACCCAATGGTAATACCTGCCCGCCGTGGGTATGTCCGGCCAGACTCAGACCTGCATGGTTTGCTGCCGCGAGATCAAAAAAGTCCGGATGATGTGTCAGGCATAAAATCCACTCGCTGGGTTTAACCCCGTGAAATGCTTTATCTGCCGAGCGTTGCATGTAATCCAGCTGAGCGGTTTCAGCCATACGGCGACGGCTATCCTGCAGGATGGGATAATCGACACCGACGATCTGAAATTCGGCACCGTGATAATTCAGCGTGATATTTTCATCCACTAATAGCTGTAGCTTCGCCTGTTTGGCTTCGGTTTTGTACTTTTGCAAAATAGTCTGCAGGCCATGATATTTCTCGTGATTCCCCAAGATGGCAACCACGCCCATTGGCGCATTGGAATGGGTGAGCGCGGCGAAGGCGCTATCTAATTGTCGTTCGTCATCGAGTAAATCACCGGTCATGACCAGTAAATCAGGGTTTGTGGCATTCAGTCGGTTGACGGCGCTGGCTAATTCGCGACTACCGACAAAATCACTGATGTGGCTGTCCGTGATTTGCGCAATTTTAAATCCATCTAACTCAGCGGGAAGCTGTTCAAGATAGACATCATAATGGCGTAACAGCGGTGCTGACATCGCTTCATAGACACCGAAAGCAGATAACATCCAAACCAACGGCAGCAAAATGGCATTTGGCTGATGCCAGAAGTGAGTGCTCAATTTTCGCCGCGCCACCCGCAGCAATACCCGTAACACGGTAAAGCCGCCGCCGACAGCGACATAAGCCATGGATGCATTCAGCCACAGCGCAATGATCCAGCGTAGCGGGGTGGAAGTGACCAGCCAGTTTTGCTCAGAAAATTGCGAGATTAGCCAAATACTGAAAATCAGCAGGTTGAGGAACCAGTAGATCCACAATGTGCGTTTGTGTAAGCGCAGATGCGGCACCAAGGTCAGCAGCAGGCCACAAATTCCAGCATAAATAATGGAATGGTACACAAACCAAAGCGAGGTACTGATTGTCATATGCTGCGAGGATGCCTCTTATGTAACAAACAAGCACTCAACACTGCGGCAGCATACAGTGTATGCAGTGCCAGTGATGCCGCTACCAGCACACAAACGGCTGTCGCCATGATGGCTAATTTGCGCTCTTTACCTGGCAGTAGTTTCAAACCCGACAACGCTGCCGAAAGGTAGATCAGCACAAAAACACCATTGGCATAACCGATCAATCCATCAAGCGGCAAATGCACGCTCATTCGAAGTAATAGCGTGATGGCAATTAATCCACAGGTGATCAGCAGGCCATTGGTGGGGGCGCCGTAACGATTGAGTTTGCCGGCCCAGGCATGGATCTGCCCGCGTTCTGCCATGCTGTAAAACAGTCGCGAGAAGCTGGTGATATACAAATTTACCGCGATAAAACAGGTCATCAGACCAAATAGGCCAATCAGCAGATGCCCGGTCCGGCCGGTGAGGGAGCTCATCAACTGAATAATTGAGGTCAGATTTTGCGCTTCATTACCGTAAAAACCAGAAGAAAGCAGCACGGTGCTCAGACACAGATACAACACCAATGCGATGAGCATACCCAGCATCACGACCCGCGGGAAATCACGCTCTGGATGATGAAATTCACCGCTTAGATGAGCAATGGCTTCGATGCCGACGAAACACCAGAAAATCAGCCCGGTTGCTTGTGCCAGATTGGTCAGCGAAAAATCGGTGGCCGGTAAACTGACCGGATGGCCGTAAAGATATAAACCCACCGCTAACAACAGCGTGCTGCAAATGCCAAAGCTGATAAAACTTTGGATCCACGCCGCTGTTTTCATGTTCAGTAAATTCAGCCCCAGCATGCTGCCCAATAGCAGGAATTGCCAGATGCCATGTTGGCTTTCCGGCAAACCAAATGTTTGACACAAATAACCGGTGGCAGTGACGATCACCACTGGCGGGCCAATCATAATCACTGACAAAAACAGCCAGCTGATGGCATCCGCTGCCCGTTCGCCAAACGCTTGTTCAACAAAAAAAGCCGTACCACCGGCATCGGGGTAACGTTTGCCTAACGAAGCAAACGTAAACACGATAGGCAAGATCAATGCGCCCATTAATACCCAAGCCAGTAATGACCAGCTTCCTGCCAGACTGGCGGTCATCGCCGGAACAATAAAAACGCCGGAGCCAAGCAGGGTCGAAACCAGCAACCCGGTGCCTTGCCACAAACCAATGTGTTGTTTCAAATGTGCCATTGGGAAAGGAGCCCATGGAGTCAGAAGAGAGCGTAATTATGCGTCAAACGGGGTAGCAGTGCAAAAAGCAGAAAAAGGAGCCGCAGGTGCAGGATTCTGCGGCTCAAAACTTGACGAGTAGTAGAACGGAGTATCAGAGAGCGAATTCAGTTTTTAGCGCAGAAACCCATGTTTTCACGCGTTCTGCAGTCATGCTTGCCTGGTTGTCTTGATCGATAACCAGACCGACAAAATCATCACCATCGAGTGCGTTTGAGCTGTTAAATTCATAACCTTCGTTAGGCCAGAAACCCACTACTGAGGCGCCAGCTTCTGAAACGATGTCATACAGTTCACCTAAGGCATCGACAAATGCATCGCCATAGCTGGTTTGATCACCTAAACCAAACAAGGCTACTTTTTTACCGCTCAGATCAGCAGCTTCCAACTCAGGTACAAACTCAGCCCAGCTTTCTGCCTGGCAGTCACAATCCAAGCCTGGCAACGCGCCATCGCCCAGTGTTGGTGTACCCAGAATCAAGTATTCGTAACCCAACAGATCATCAATGCTGGCTTTATTGATATTCACTGGTGCAGCTACTTCATCACTACCGAATGCCTCTTGGATCAGTTTTGCAACTTTGCGGGTTTTACCTGTGTCACTACCGAAGAAAATGCCTACTTTAGCCATGGTGTTGCTCCTTGAATACGGTGTTGTTCTTTATAATGCATGAACGATGCCGCAGTCTTTTTGTTATTAACTTTTTGAAAATAAAAGAATTATTCTGTTTTGTTGTTTGGTGTGGCTTGTGATAAACCGCACAATCTACGACAAAAGGGCAAAAAAAGACCACCGCAAGGGTGGTCAGTTATTCCATACAAAATGAATGTTCGTTTATGGCAATCTAGGCATTTGGTTTAGCAACGGTTTCTTGCTTCACGATATTCTCTTGTGATGCTTTGTGTGGGGCGTGTGGTGCCCAGCCAGATAATGCTAACAGCACAAAGAAACCAATGATGTAAGATGCAGCAACATGCCAGCCTTGACGCACCCAAGTCACGGCAGAGCGTGCTTCTGGGTACATGTTGGAAAGCGCGACACCGGCGGAAGATCCAAACCACAGCATGGAACCACCGAAGCCCACCGCATAAGCCAGCACACCCCAATCGTAGCCACCTTGTTCCAGACACAGTTTGGTCAGCGGAATATTATCAAACACCGCCGATACAAAACCGAGGAAAAAGGTGGTTAGCCATGAGGCTTTGGGTAATTCATCCACCGGCATTAATGATGCGCAGGTCACCAGCCCCATCAGGAAGATGGTGCCACCCAGAGCATTTTTTAATTCACTCCATGGTGTTTTGACGATCAATGCACCAATGATGATGGCAATCCAGACCCCCATTGCAGGGAAGTCAAAAAAGTAGTTGGTCAGAATGGCAGAAATTAAGATCAGGCCCACAACACCTAACTTTTTCCATTCAACCACAATACCCAGTGGTGCATCTTTAATAATGCGTTGATATTTATCTTGTTGAATCGACGCGATGACACCGAATAAGACCAGCGCTGTACCCGCAGCAATGTACGCATGTAATACATTTAGCGGGTTAACTCCATCGATCCACATCAATGTAGTTGTTGTGTCACCAACGACAGAGCCAGAACCACCTGCATTACTGGCAGCTACGATAGCTGCGAGATAACCGACATGTACGCGTTTATTGAATACCACAAACGCAATGGCACCACCAATCATGGCAGCGGCGATGTTATCGAGGAAGGCACTGATGACGAAGATCATGATCAGTAACACAAACCCGCCTTTCCAATCGTCAGGCAGGTATTTGGGTAATATTTTCGGCAGTTCAGACTCTTCAAAATGTTTGGCCAGAATGGCAAAACCAAACAATAGGCCCAATAGATTCAGTAAACCCGCCATTCCCCTTCGTGCCCTTCGCCGCCTAAAATGTGCTGGGCTAATGAGAAATCATCCAGAAACAGATATTTACTGGCAACCACCGCGGACAGGCCGGCAATCGAAACCCACATGGTGTAATTATGGAAAAGAGCAACGCCTAATAGCGTGGCAGCAAACAAGATGAACTCCAGTCGGATTCCTGCCACTGTAAGCATATGGTTGCCGTCAGCAGCCATGGCAAAAGTGGGAAAGATCAGTGTGCTTAGCAAAAATAGCCATGCACTGATATTTCTACCTGAGTGTGTCTTATTCATTGAATAGTCATCCTTTTTTAATCACTGCCATAAAGGCCGTTTTATGGTCAGAGGTTTAATTGCCAAAAATAAAAATTGTTCAATTTATTGCTTATTCGTCATCATCTTCGTCTTCATCGGGCTGACGGGTCACAGGCAGATAAATCTCGACCCGATCTCCTTCTTTTAATACCGTATCGGGCGTACAAAATTTGCCGAAAATTCCGATACGATGTGTTGCCAGATCTAAATCAGGGTAATGATGAAAAACTGGGGAAGCTTGCAAGGCTTCCTGTGCGGTTACTGGTTCAGGCAGATCAAGCTGGTACCAATTGCCTTTAGCTCCGCGGGCATGTGCGACACTTATTTTCATACGTGGCAACCTCCCTGAACTGAATTATCTTGAGCTACGGGTGCATTTTTCCCGGCGAGTAGGCGTTTCCCTAAGCGGATGGCGCACAATAGCAGCCCCATCATGATGAACCCACCAGGCGGCAACAGCATCAGCAGAAACCCGTGGTATCCGGGAATGACATGCAATTCCATAAATTTAAAATGCGGGCCTAATAGCAATGAGGCGCCAGAGAATAACGTGCCACTTCCGATAATTTCACGACAACCGCCCATGATGGTCATGGACAGCGTAAAACCAAGCCCCATACCCAAGCCATCGAGCATGGCCGGAATTGGCGGATTTTTCATCGCATAGGCTTCTGCGCGGCCCAAGATGGCGCAGTTTACTACGATCAGCGCAATGAACAATCCCAGAACTTTATGAAGATCGTGCATCCAGGCATTCATTCCCAGATCAACCAGTGTGACCAGCGCGGCAATCAGCAGGGTGAAAATGGGAATGCGGATCTGATTCGGAACAATTGAGCGGATTAATGACACCAGCAAGTTCGACGCGACCAACACCAACGTGGTGACGCCTCCCATACCGAGCCCGTTGGTGGCAGTAGTTGTTACAGCCATTAAAGGGCAAAGCGCCAGCAATTGAGTGAAAATGACGTTCTCTTTCCATAGGCCATTGGTAAATACGTTTTGACTGCTCATAATCAGCTCCCTTTATGATCCAGAAATTCGTTTTGATGACGCTGGAACAACATCAGTGCTTCATGCACGCCTTTCACGACACCTCGCGGCGTGATGGTGGCTCCAGTAAACGAGTCGAACTCCCCGCCATCTTTTTTCACATGCCATCCTTTTTCATCCGGCTGTTTTAATGATTTTCCGTTGAAATTTAACACCCAGTTACTCTTGGCCAGATCGATGTTGTCTCCCAAACCGGGTGTTTCGGTGTGACTCAAAACTCGCACACCAGTCAAGGTGCCATTCGCGTCAATACCAAGCAGCAGATGGATCGTGCCTGAATAACCGGTGGTATCAGCAAACAGAGCGACACCACTCGCTACTCCGGCTTTTCTAGCCCGATAAAAATGGGTCGGTTTACCATCCATGGTCAGCGTGATCTCTTCCTGGCTGGGCATGTTGTCATACAAGCTTTGTGGTAAAACCTGCACCAACTGGCGCTGTGTATCTTCGATATTTCTGGCAGCAATCGATTCTTTAGTGAGTGCTGAAAACGCAGCGACTGCACCACACACAAACAGAGCAAACAAACTCAACAGGAAAGCCTGATAGTAAGGCTGCTCTTTGACCGGTAAAGTGATGGATTGGTTCATTGTTTTTCCTCCGTTTTCAGGTCATAGCCATACATCCGTGGACGGGTATATTGATCAATCAACGGTGTAACGGAGTTCATGATCAGAATGGAAAACGCGACCCCTTCCGGGAAGTTACCGAACGAGCGGATCACAAAGATCAGGAAACCAGTGCCTGCACCGAAAATTAATTTACCCCGGTTACTGGTTGGTGTGGTTACCGGATCGGTGGCAATGAAGAAGGCACACATCAGTAAGCCGCCGCTGGTCAGTTGGGCCAGTGGTTCGGCAATATGCCCGTTACCACTTAGCCACAGCATCGTGCCGGGAATTAAGCAACCTGCGATCGTGGCAACTGGAACATGCCAAGTGAATACTTGCTGCTGGATAAGCCAAAGCCCGCCGATCAACATTAACAACGCAGAGGTTTCGCCCAGACTACCGCTACTGGTGCCCAAGAAATGCGC
>JAQUHG010000147.1 GCA_028683735.1 Tolumonas sp.
TCGCTACCGGCGAATACCTTTGTTTCTTCAGCATTTAATTTGTTGATGGCACATCTCAATCACAGCGAATTGCCCACCTTTGATCAAAATACCTTCGCCGGTGAGCTGGTGATCCGTGGTTCTGTGTGTTCACTCGGATAGGTAAAAACCTGTCCTGTTGCTCAGCGCTGTCAGAAGCTCTGCTGTCGGCGTAACCTGTGCAAAGGTGCCATGCAGTGCGGCAGCCACAGTGGTTTTAACCTGATCGGCAGAAACGGTATTACCGCTAAAGGTCAGTGCTTTGGTGGCGGTGGCATCAATAGCAACTTGCACATCAAAACCCAGATCGAATGCAGCCCGAGTGGTGGTATCAACACACATATGCGTCATCATGCCGCAGATAATCAGCTGTTTAATTTGCTGTTGTTGCAGCACTTCTAATAACCCGGTCCCTGCAAAGGAGCTGGGGAAGTGCTTAATCAGCAGGGTTTCATTTTCTGCGGGTAACACGGCCGGATGTAATTGTTGTCCTTTGGTGTGTGGCAGGAAAAATGCCGCCGGACGGTTAGGCCGATCGTACATTTCATGCTGAATATGGATCACCGGCCACTGCTGCTGGCGATAAAATTGCAGTAACTCGGTGATTTTTGCTAAGGCTTGTTCTGGTTCATGCAAGGCCATTTTGCCACCGGGAAAATAGTCGTTTTGCACATCAATAATCAACAGCGCACTCTTGTTCATAGTTATCTCCATTGGTTTATACCCGTCGTACTTGAAGTCGCCGCATTGTTGACGGCGTTCTCTCACCCCAATCACATAGCATCTCTATGTTCATGGGCATTCGCTCACTTGTCGCCTTGCTGCAACACCAATTACTTTGGGTATGCAGTGAAGCTAGATTAAACCGTGGCACTGTTTTACGCTGTTGGCGTAAATGACATTTTTGGGGTGTAAAGCGACAAATGACGGCGAGTTTACGGATTGCTATCGTGGCGTATGAGTCAGTATTACCTTCGGCTTTGTATGGGCTGGGTGAGGTGTTTACTGCCGTCGGGCGCTTCCGTTCGCATGAAGATGCTGTGCCTGTGGTGGAGTGGCGTTATCTGTTCGCGGGGGAGGTAAACCTGCCATCATCGTTACCTTGTTGGCATGCCGACGATCGCGTGGATGTGGTGATATTACCGCCGTGCAGCGCTGGTCAGACACCTGTGTGTCCTCCTGATTGGTTAGTCGCATGGTTACACCAGCAACATCAGCAAGGTGCGGTATTAGCATCGGCTTGTGGGGGGGCGTGCGCGTTAGCCCGAAGTGGGCTATTAGATGGCCGCATTGTGACGACACATTGGTTACTAGAAGAGACTTTTCGCCAGCAGTTTCCAAATGTCCGCTTAAATTTAGATGCGGTTGTCATCGAAGAGACTGATCTGATCACGGCGGGTGGCATTATGGCCTGGCTCGATTTGGCAATGCGGATCGTACGGCGTTATTACGGTGCAACCTTAGTGGCACAGTTGAGTAAATATCTGTTGTGGGATAGCGGCGAACGGGAGCAGCGTTATTACCGCCGTTTTCAGCCACCAAAACAACATGGTGATGGGGCGATCCTCAAACTACAACAATGGCTGGAAGTGCATTTCCAGAGCACTTGCCCGTTATCACAACTGGCCGAGCAGGCGGCGATGAGCCCACGTACCTTACAGCGGCGTTTTCTGGCGGCGACCCAACTGACCATCAGCAGTTATGTTCAGCATTTGCGGCTGGAGAAAGCGCGGGAATTACTGGAAACCACGGTTTTACCGGTAGAACAAATTACCTGGCAGATTGGTTACGATGACAGGGCGTCGTTTAATAAGCTGTTTAAGACGCAGATCGGCTTATCGCCCAAGGCCTACCGACAGCGGTTTAGTGGTGCGTCCCCTGTCGGAGGAACTTAGGCAGTGTGATCATCTTGTGTATCAATGGCATGACACAGCGTGGCGATCGCCTTTTGCCAGCGAGCCCAGCCCTCTTCGGTTTGTAGACTGATGCCGCCATAGTGCTGAGTATTGCGACTCCGGACCAGCAGGTACTGCACGCCAGCGACTAGAAAGTTGGCGATGGCACTGATATCGCGTTGTTCATGATCGAGATCGCTGGTGGCTTGTTGCAGCACGTCGATACCCCATTGTTCCCGGATATCTGCCAGCGTGGTCGTTAGGGCATTCTGCTGTGATAGTTCCCACGCCATGATAGCAAGCGTCTGCGGGCGGGCCAATAAACTGCGGACTAGCCGTTCCAGCACTAATTGCAGACGTTGACCAGCACTTAGTCGCAGCAAGGTGATCCGATCACCCAGCACTTCATCGACGGATGGCCAGAAGTTACTGCTTTTGCCATAACACGCCAGTAATTTGGGTAGGCCGTCAAAATAGCGGTAGATCAGCACCTTATCGACACCCGCAGTGCGGGCAATGGCGTTAACACCAATCGACTGAAAGCCTTGTTCCGCCAGCAATTGGCCCACGGCTGCGATCAGGCGTTGCTCGGTCTGGGCTCGGTCACGGCTGTTATCAGTGAGGGCCATCTGTTTGCTCCAGCAAATTACGGGTACGTTCCGCGATCCGATCCAGCGTCGTGTTACTGTGCGCCCATGTCGTAAAATGACCGTGGAAATCGGACAGACCGGCATTATCAGCCAGACTGGCATCCAGATACAACGTCTTGCCTGCGGCATCAAGCACCCTGATTTGAATGGCGGAACCACCACTTTGTACCGGCAGTAAAATCAGGGCACTGCTGGCGACATTCAGCAGCGGTGCTACTGGTTTTACCTCCGTGATATCTGCCTGTACGCGCAGCACCGGCCCGTGCGGGTCATTACCTTTCAACTCACGGGCCAGCGCATTTTCCAGATGAAAACGTAGCAGCGCCTGCCGTTCTGCACTGAGTCGATGACAAGGTGAAGTGACGTGCCAGCGCACCGGCTCAACGATCATGGCTGACCAGTGCAGGCGCGTCGCCGGTTGCTGATAAATCAGTGTGCTTTCCTGTTGAGGGTTAAGCGCATGTTTACCGGGTTGGCTGGCCGGATGAACGCAACTGCAACCGGTTAATACACCGATCATACTGAGCAGAAAAATGGAAAAATAGTATTTCATGATATCGCTCTCTTTTTGTCACCATGTAGTGACAAAATGGTAGGGTCACTTAGTGGTGACATGCAAGCGATAATTTATGGCAAGAGGAATTATCTTATTAGGGGTTGTTTGGTTTATGCGCGGATAAAAAAATCCCTCGCAAGCGAGGGATTTAAAGCAGCAATGAAACTTAACGTGGTGCGAGAAACAGTCGGTAGGTTTCATCATCGCTGACATCGCGTGATGGATAACCCAGCTCCTGCAAGTGGCGGTTAAACGCCGGCATATCATCTTCACCCAGCTCAAAACCACACAACACATAACCGTAATCGGCACCGTGGTGACGATAGTGGAACAGGGTAATGTTCCACAGCGTGCCCAGTGTTTCCAGAAAACGCAGCAAGGCGCCGGGTTGTTCCGGAAATTCGAAGCTGAACAGGCGCTCTTGCACCGTTTTGCACGGGCGACCGCCGACCATGTAACGCACATGATTTTTGGCCAGGCTGTTATCGGTAATATTCAACACTGAATAACCCGATTTTTGCAGGTCTGCGACCACCTGTAACAGCTCTTCGGTGCCGTTGTTCAGGCGTACGGAAACGAAGATGGTTGCTTCTTTGTCTTCCGAATAACGGTAGTTGAACTCGGTGACCATGCGTTTGCCGAGAATATGGCAGAACTCCAGAAAGGCGCCTTTGCGCTCCGGAATGGTGACCGCCAGCACGCCTTCGCGTTTTTCACCCAGCTCGCAACGCTCAGAGACATAACGCAGACTGTGGAAGTTCACGTTGGCACCCGACAAAATCGCTGCCATGCGCGCGCCTTTGATGTGCGTGGTTTCCACATATTTCTTTAAGCCAGCCAGCGACAGGGCACCGGAAGGCTCTGCCACCGCACGGGTATCATCGAAAATATCTTTCAGCGCGGCACAGATCTCATCGTTGGTCACGGTGATCACGTCATCCAGATACTCACGACAGACACGGAAGGTTTCATCACCAGCGCGTTTTACTGCCACACCATCGGCAAACAGCGATACACGCGGCAGATTAACCGGTTCACCAGCTTCCAGTGCGGCTTTCATTGACGCGGAGCCTTCGGCTTCGACACCGATCACCTTGATGTTTGGCAGCAGTTGCTTGATATAAACCGCCACACCGGCCGCCAGACCACCGCCACCGACCTGCACAAACACGTGCGTCAGGCGAGTGTCTTGTTCCAGCAGTTCACGGCCAATGGTGCCTTGCCCGGCGATGACATCAACATCGTCATACGGGGGGATCAGCGTGTAGCCATGCTCTGCCGCCAGACGACGGCTTTCGGCATACGCTTCATCAAAGCTGTTACCGAACAACACTACGTTACCACCCATACGACGCACGGCATCAATTTTGATGTCCGGCGTGGTGGTTGGCATCACGATGATGGCCGGAATTTTCAGCTTCGCACCGGATAGTGCCACGCCTTGGGCATGATTTCCCGCCGAGGCGGCAATGATGCCTTTCGCGCGCTGTTCTTCACTCAAACCGGCGATCTTGTTATACGCACCACGCAGTTTGAACGAGTGCACCGGTTGCAGATCTTCGCGCTTGAGCGCCACGTGGTTGCCCAAACGATCGGAGATCTTTTTCAGCGTCTGTAACGGGGTGACTTTCGCCACCTCGTAGACTGGCGACAGCAGGATCTTGCGAAGATAATCGCTGGCCTGCGGTTGTGTGTCGCTCATGCTTATTCTCCCAGTTTGCTGCGATCGCGCACGGCACCTTTGTCAGCACTGGTCGCCAGATTCGCGTAAGCACGCAGTGCAAAGGAGACGAAACGGTCACGGTTAACCGGCTTCCAGGCGGCTTTGCCTTTAGCTTCCATCGCGGCACGACGGGTTGCCAGTTCGCTATCACTGATTTTGATATCGATGCTGCGGGCCGGGATGTTGATGCTGATCAGATCGCCATCTTCAATCAGGCCGATGTTACCGCCAGACGCGGCTTCCGGTGAGACGTGGCCGATCGACAGACCTGAAGAACCACCAGAGAAACGACCATCGGTGATCAGCGCACACACTTTACCCAAGCCCATCGATTTCAGATAAGAGGTTGGATACAGCATTTCCTGCATACCTGGGCCGCCTTTCGGGCCTTCGTAACGCACGATCACCACATCACCCGCTTTTACTTTGCCACCTAAAATACCGGCTACCGCGTCGTCCTGGCTTTCGAATACCACCGCCGGGCCTTCGAATGTCAGAATGGATTCATCGACACCAGCCGTCTTAACGATACAGCCATCAATCGCCAGATTACCGGCCAGCACGGCTAAACCACCATCCTGGCTGTAGGCGTTTTCTTTGGTGCGGATACAACCTTCTTTGCGATCCACATCCAGTGACGGCCAGCGGCAATCCTGGCTAAATGCCACGGTAGTTGGAATGCCAGCCGGACCGGCGCTGTAGAATTTCTTCACTGCGTCAGACGGGTTCAGTGCCACATCATATTGCTCGATCAGCTCGGCTAATGACAGGCCCAATACGTTACGCACCTCAGTGTGCAGCAGACCAGCGCGGCTCAGTTCACCCAGAATGGCGACGATACCACCGGCGCGGTGCACATCTTCCATATGATATTTCTGAGTTGAAGGCGCCACTTTACACAGCTGCGGCACACGGCGCGACATGCGATCGATATCCGCCATGGTGAAGTCCACATCACCTTCTTGGGCAATCGCCAGCAGGTGCAATACGGTGTTGGTGGAACCGCCCATGGCGATATCCAGCGCGATGGCATTTTCAAATGCATCACGGGTAGCAATAGAGCGTGGCAGTGCCGTCACATCGTCTTGTTCGTAATAACGTTTTGCCAGCTCAACGATACGATGACCGGCACTTTTAAACAGTTGTTCACGATCCGCGTGCGTTGCCAGCAGCGAACCGTTACCCGGCTGCGACAGACCCAGCGCTTCGGTCAGACAGTTCATGGAGTTGGCGGTAAACATACCGGAGCACGAGCCGCAAGTCGGGCAAGCACTGCGCTCCACGGCGGCGGTATCTTCATCACTCACCGTTGGGTCAGCGGCCATGATCATGGCATCGACCAGATCCAGCTTGATGATTTTGTCCGACAATTTGGTTTTACCCGCTTCCATCGGGCCGCCGGAAACGAAAATCACCGGAATGTTCAGGCGCATCGCGGCCATCAGCATACCGGGGGTGATTTTGTCGCAGTTGGAGATACACACCATCGCATCGGCACAGTGCGCGTTGACCATATATTCCACTGAGTCAGCGATCAGCTCGCGTGATGGCAGCGAATAGAGCATGCCGCCGTGACCCATGGCGATACCATCATCTACTGCAATGGTGTTGAACTCTTTCGCCACGCCGCCTGCCGCTTCGATTTCACGCGCTACCAATTGCCCCAGATCTTTCAGGTGCACATGGCCCGGTACGAACTGGGTGAACGAGTTAACTACGGCGATAATTGGTTTATCGAAATCACCGTCTTTCATACCGGTGGCGCGCCACAGTGCACGGGCACCGGCCATATTGCGACCTTGCGTGGTCGTCGCGGAACGTAACTTAGGCATTGTTGTCTCCTTAATGGAAGCTGCCTGCCGTCTTCATCGGTCTTATTGGCAACTTCACGATTATGTATTCGAATGTATTCGATGGTTCTGCAAAACAAGAAGGCGCCAGTTATGCGCCTTCTGTTACTTCAATTATTTGCTGACCGGAGTCAACCAGCCCCATTTATCTTCGGTCTCGCCATTGAACAGGCCAAAGAAGGCTTTTTGGATCTCTTCGGTGATTGGGCCACGACGACCTTCACCGATCTGCATACGGTCCACAGAGCTTACGGGTGTGATTTCTGCGGCAGTACCACACATGAAAATTTCATCTGCCAGATACAGCGCTTCACGTTGCAGTGACTCTTCGCGGATGGTGTAACCCAGTTCACGCGCCAGCGTCATGATGCTGTCACGGGTGATGCCAGGCAGGATGCCGGAGGTCGTTGGCGAGGTGTACATGACGCCATTTTTGATGATGAACAGGTTTTCGCCTGAACCTTCAGAGATATAACCGTTTACATCCAGCGCGATGCCTTCCACATAACCGTTACGACGTGCTTCACGCGCAATCAGTTGTGATGACAGGTAGTTACCACCGGCTTTGGCACCGGTTGGAATAGTGTTTGGTGCAAGACGGCTCCATGAAGAGACCATGACATCGACACCGTTCGCCAGCGCGTCGTCACCCAGATAAGCACCCCAAGGCAGTGCGCCGATCATCACTTCGACTTTGTCGCTTTTTGGCAACACGCCCAAACCCACGTTACCGATGAAGGCCAGTGGGCGCAGGTAGGCGCTCTTCATGTCGTTTTTGGTCACGATGTCACAGCAGGCTTGTTCAATAGCGGCTTTGTCGAATGGCATTTCCATCCAATAGATTTTGGCGGAATCAAACAGGCGCTGAATGTGCTCTTTCAGACGGAAAATCGCGGTGCCATTCGGGGTGTCATAGGCACGGATGCCTTCAAACACAGAAGAACCATAATGCAGGGCATGCGTCATCACGTGAACCTGAGCGCGATCCCATTCCACCATTTCGCCATTGAACCAAATGTATTTTGTAGTCTGTGACATGCTTATATTTCCTTATGCGCTGATCTTTAAGGCAGATTGTTCAGATTGATCCAGTGCTTCCACGTGAAACACATCGATCAGTTTGTTCAGTTGGCTCTGCAGCAGCTGGATCGGGCGTTCACTCTCCACGGTCACGGCAATACGCAGGGAACTGCTATCGGGTACGGTTTCCATATTTAACTGACACAGAGCAAAGCCACGGTGACGCACCACGCGCAGCACGCGTTCCAGTACTTCAGGGCGGGAACCGGTGATCAAATTCAGCTGATGTTGCTTCATGGTTTGCTCTCCATCATATCCTGATTGGCGGCACCTGGCGGAACCAGAGGCCAAACATTTTCTTCTGCTGAAATCGAAACGTGCAGCAGATAAGCGCCTTCGCTGGCCAGCATTCTGGCAATCGCAGCGGGGACTTCGTCTTTGCGGGTGATGGTTTCGCCTGCGATATCAAAGGCGGAAGCCAGACGCACAAAATCGGGGTTGTCTGACAGGATGGTTTCACTGAAACGGGCGTCGAAAAACAGCTCCTGCCACTGACGCACCATACCCAGACGCTGGTTATCCAATAACACCATTTTTACCGGCAGTTT
>JAQUHG010000148.1 GCA_028683735.1 Tolumonas sp.
GGCGGATCGGCTGATTGGTTTTCAGTTCGCGTTTACTCCTCGCTCCAATCAATATAGCCATATCGGTCGTCATGTTACCGTTTAGCAAGAAACTGTCGATATAAGTCACTGTCAAATTATCGGCTGAAAGTACAGTTCCTTTAGCTATAGGGGTTGCGGCTGCTACAACAGGTTTTTGGATTCGGATCTTAACTGGTACAAAAAGATGCCAACCCGGTGTGTCTGGGCAAGTGACATCAACGGTTGTATTGCGACGAATTTCACCTGAACCTTTGATGTTTAGTATTAGTGATTGTTGGCAAGCGGCTAAATTCAACCGTTGATCAACGGTATTGGCAATAGCCTCTACTTTATCTGATGGTTCTGCTTGTATCTGACTCAAAACATAATCGCTGACTTGCTGTTGAATATCAGTCTCTGTATCACCCGCATTGGCCATAATTGGTACTAGTAATGCGAGATATATCAATTTAATCAGTCTAATCATTTTTATCTTCTTGCCGATACATCAAAATGGCATCATAAAGGTATTAAGCAATACTTTCAGATAGTTTGCTGATCGATTGCTATAGTCTATGTACACTGTCTGAATATAGACAGCTCATAATGTACATGCATGCTAAGTGCCAATAAATGGTGAGTGGAGAGCAATATGGCAAGTATTTTGGATTCAGTAAACCAACTCACCCAATTGGTGGGTCAAAACCGATTGGAGTTATTGCTTTTCAGACTGAATGGTCGTCAGCGATTTGGCATTAACGTCTTTAAAGTTCGGGAAGTGTTGCAGTGCCCACGTTTAACTGCGATGCCTAAATTGCATCCTTTTGTTCGTGGTGTTGCTCATATCCGAGGACAAACTATTTCAGTTATTGATTTGAGCATGGCAACTGGTGGCAGACCGGTACAAGATTTGACTCAAGCATTTATCATCATCGCTGAATATAACCGTTCAGTGCAGGGCTTTCTGGTTGGTAATGTTGAACGCATTATTAACATGAACTGGGAATCTATTTTACCGCCACCAAAAGGTGCCGGTCGTTATAACTATATGACCGCTGTGACGGAAATTGATGGTGAATTGATTGAGATTTTGGATGTCGAAAAAATTCTCGATGAGATTTCACCGGTTAATACTGATGTCAGCGAGGCTGTTGTTGCTTCCAGTGAAGAACATCATACGCGTGGTTCTTTGGTTATGGTGGCAGATGATTCTTCTGTGGCTCGCAAACAGGTACAGAAGGCGCTGAATGCGATTGGTGTTGAGTGTATTATGGCCAAAGATGGTAAAGATGCGCTTAACATGCTGAAAGATATGGCAAAGAAAGGGCCAATTACCGATCAGATCAGAGTGCTGATTTCAGATATTGAAATGCCAGAAATGGATGGTTATACATTGACCGCTGAAATCAGATCTAATCCTGAATTGAGAGGCTTACATGTTATACTGCACACCTCGTTAAGTGGCGTATTTAACCATGCGATGGTTCAAAAGGTTGGAGCAGATAATTTTATCGCTAAATTCCACCCAGATGAGCTGGCGAAGGCTGTTCAGGATGCCATGTAGTGGATCATAAATTGAAGAAATTTGCATGAAGACACTGTCCGAAGATCTTTATAAACAGTTCAGTGCCTTTTTGGAGGCTCAGGTTGGTATCGTCCTGGGCCCTAATAAGCAGTATCTGGTAAAAAGTCGTTTATCCCCATTAATGGCTGTGAATGGTTTTTCTTCTCTGGAAGAATTGATCACCAAAGCAATGAATGTGCGGGAACGTGAATTGAAAATGGTAGTCATTGATGCAATGACTACCAACGAAACGTTATGGTTCCGGGATATTTATCCGTTTCAGTTACTAACAGATAAGCTTTTTCCCGAATTAGGTAAAAATGGAAAGACGATAAAAATATGGTCTGCGGCCAGTTCGTCAGGTCAAGAACCATATTCGATTGCGATGACTGCACTTGAACATCAATATAAAAAACCGGGCACGTTGTCTGGCGGTGTTCAGGTTGTAGCAACTGATATTTCACTATCGATGCTGAATCAATGCAAAGAGGGGGTCTATGACAACCTGGCATTGGCGCGAGGTTTATCAACGGAACGCAAACGTCAATTTTTTGAGCCTTGTGCTGATGCTTCGCGGATGAAGATCTCTGAGCGTGTCAAAAAACTGGTTACCTTCCGTCATTTTAATTTGCTTGATAGTTATGCGCCGTTAGGCAAATTCGACCTCATTTTTTGCCGTAATGTATTGATTTATTTTTCACCTGAAATCAAATCAAAAATTTTAAACCAGTTTGCTAACTCATTGAATCCTGGTGGTTATCTGTTATTAGGTGCATCAGAATCACTGAGTGGTCTTACTGATCGTTTTGAAATGGTTCGCTGTAATCCCGGCATTATCTACAAGCTTAAATAATCCTTTCTCTATTTGGCACATCTTTTGCTGCTTGATCTGGCAGGAGGTGTGCCATGGCCATATCATTCGATAAAGCATTCGGTATCCATCAATATACGATTGGCGCAAGATCGCAGCGTGCAGAAGTATTAGCTGAAAATATTGCTAATGCGGATACCCCTGGTTACAAGTCACGAGATGTCGATTTCTCGGCACTACTGGGACAAGCTCAAAGTGGGCAGAGTGGATCAGTTAATTTATCTCGTACTGATGAATTGCACATAGCTGGCACTAGCTCATTGAATAGCGCTGTGATGTATCGTAATCCAATACAAGCAGATACTGGCGATGGCAATACCGTAGATATTAATCAGGAACGCACTGCGTTTATGCAGAACAGTATTGAGTATCAAACTTCATTGTCATTCCTGAACAGTAAAATTAGTGGATTGCTGAAAGCAATCAAAGGAGATTCGTAATGAATCTATTTCAAATTTTTGATGTTTCAGCATCCGGGATGAATGCTCAGTCGGTTCGCCTGAATACGACCGCCAGTAATCTTGCCAATGCGGAAAGCGTCAGCTCAAGTGCGGAACAGACTTACCGGGCCAGACGGCCAGTTTTTGCCGCTCAGTTGCAAAACGCGCTGGGTGATGGTTCTGCGCCGCAGGGAGTTGAGGTAAAAGGGATTGTGGAAAGCCAGGCACCGCTAGTCCGCGAATATAGCCCTACACACCCTATGGCGGATAAGGATGGCTATATCTATAAGCCGAACGTGAATCCGATAGAAGAGATGGCTGACATGATCAGTGCCTCACGTTCTTATCAAACTAATGTGCAAATCGCAGATACGGCAAAGAATATGCTTAGTCAGACATTAAATATTGGTAAAGGTTAAGCGAGGGTGCCATGTCGATATACAGTGATATTGGTTTAACTACCAGTAGCAGTACGAGCAGCACATCATCTACCAGCAGTAGCACTAAAACGGGCTCAGACTCTTTGTCTCAGGCTGATTTTATGAAGTTGCTGACAACGCAGCTGTCTTATCAGGACCCAACTAAGCCGGTAGATAACATTGAGATGGTTTCTCAGATGGCGCAGATTTCCTCGTTGTCAGGTATTACATCATTAAATAATACGTTGAACACAATGAGTAGTTCTATGACGTCTAGCCAAGCGTTGATGGCATCCAGTTTGGTTGGACAATCTGCTTTGGTCAATTCAAACACTGGTTATTTAGCATCTGGCAATACATTGTCTGGTGTGGTTCCTACTGGGGTGGATGGTGCAAAGGATTTAACATTATCCATAGTTAATTCTGCGGGTGAAGTTGTTCGTCAATACAATAGTACAGATAGTGTGACAGGTAATATTCCATTTACTTGGGATGGTAAAGACAGTAATGGTGCTACCGCTGCGTCAGGCCGCTATACGGTTAAAGCAAATGGTTTAGTAAATGGTGTGAGTCAAGATCTTACGGCGCAGCTGTATGGTCAGGTGGAAAGTGTCACCTTGGGCAACACAACCACACCCACTACGGTTGCATTGCAAGGGCTGGGCTCATATAAATTGAGTCAGCTTCTTGAAATATCAAAGTAATTAAAATTTGAATTTGGAAGGAGCTGATTATGTCTTTTAACATTTCACTGAGTGGCTTGAATGCTGCACAAAAAGATTTGGATGTAACAGGTAATAATATTGCCAACTCGAGTACGATTGGATTTAAAAAATCCAGAGCAGAATTTGCAGATGTTTTCTCTAATTCTGTATTTTCTAATACCAAAACACAGGTTGGTAATGGTGTTAGCACTGCAGCTGTAACTCAGCAATTTAAGCAGGGTGCAACTCAGGATACTGATAACTCGCTTGATATGGCTATTAAAGGCGATGGTTTTTTTGTGATGTCTCCAAGTGCTAATAGTTTAGAGCGTTCTTATACCCGAGCGGGGGCATTTCAGATCAATAATCAGGGATATGTTACTGATTCACAAGGTGAGTATTTGCAGGTGTATAAGGTTGCAAGCGATGGAACTCCTCAAGCCGTCAGTTTGGATTCAACGTCACCATTACAGATACCTGCAGTAGTTGGTAGCCCGACACCAACAGGAACTGTTACGGCTAAATTGAATTTATCTTCTTCAGCATCAGCGATCACGTCAGCATTTAACCCTGCAGATAATTCAACGTACACTTCTTCGACTTCAGCTGTCATATATGATTCCTTGGGGCAGTCGCATTCGATGACACAGTATTATGTGAAAACAAATACAGCCAATCAATGGAACGCTTATGTTTATGTGGATGGTGCTGCAGCAACTGCTGCTCCGACAACATTAACATTTAATACTAGCGGTGTATTGACTGCCCCTGTTCCGGCGGAAATCACCACAAACGCATTAAATATGTTTACGAATGGTTCTGATCCCACACAGACAGTAACCTTGAAATATGCATCATTAACTCAGTACGCGTCCCCATTCCAGGTTGATCAGATGTCTGGTGATGGTTCAACAGTGGGTCAGCTGACGAATGTATCAACCAATGAAAGTGGTGTTGTTGCTGCAACATACAGTAATGGTACTACCACTAAATTGGGCATGATTGCATTGGCTAAGTTTTCTAATCCACAAGGATTAACACAGGTTGGCGATACTTCATGGAAGGCATCATTAGATTCTGGCGAAGCAACACCAGGTGTTCCTAATACCGGTACATTTGGTGGAATTAAAAACTCTGCGTTAGAGGCTTCTAATACGGATCTGTCGAAAGAATTAGTGAATCTTATAGCTGCTCAACGGAATTACCAAGCAAACTCCCGAGCGCTGGAAGTTAACAGTCAGTTACAAGATAATATCTTACAAATCCGCTAGTTAAATTAAAAAACCACTGCTGGTGTTATCTGGCAGTGGTTTTTTCTGCTTTTATCCTGCCTGTTTTTACATCAATATTTTCTATTTTTTACATTCTGGTATCTAAATTGCTTAATGATGATTAAGTCAGCGATTTGACGGAGACATCATGGACAAGCTGCTTTATATCGCCATGTCAGGCGCCAAAGAGAACCTAAATAGTCTTGCTGTTCGCAGCAATAACTTGGCGAATGCCAATACGTTGGGTTTTAAAGCCGATTTTGAAGAAGCTCGAGCCATGCAAGCGTATGGCGATGGTTTACCGAGTCGCGTTTTTTCTTTGGCTGAACGACCAGGGCAAAGTTTTCAGCACGGCAGTTTACAAACAACCGGACGCGAGCTGGATGTTGCTATTCAAGGCGACGGTTGGCTGACAGTTCAGGATAAAGACGGCAAAGAAGCCTATACCCGCAATGGTAGTTTGCAGGTGTCTCCATTAGGGGTGCTGCAAACATCGAATGGGTTGAATGTCCTTGATACTACCGGACAGCCGATCACATTGCCGATGCCATTGGAAAAAATACAGATCACTGAAGACGGTACGATTAACGCCCGTTTACAAGGTGCTGCGCCTGCGGCAGTAGAAAATTTACAGCAGATAAAACTGGTTAACCCGACCAATAAAGACATGACTAAAGGTGAGGATGGATTGTTCCGTCGTATTGATGGAACTACTGAGTCCGCCGCTACAAATGTACGTTTAGCTTGTGGAGCGCTTGAAAATAGTAACGTCAATGTGGTTGAAGAGTTAACTAACTTGATCAAATTACAACGGCAGTTTGAAACACAGATCAAGATGATGTCTACGGCTGAAAAAAACGATGAAAACCAGAATCAATTATTGAAGCTCGGATAAGCATTAAGGAGTAAATCATGATTCCTGCACTTTGGATCAGCAAAACCGGGCTGGATGCTCAACAAACCAATATCTCTCAAATCTCCAATAACTTAGCGAACGCTTCTACGGTTGGTTATAAAAAGGGGCGTGCGATTTTTGAAGATTTGTTGTACCAGAACGTCAATCAGCCTGGCGGACAATCATCGGCTAACTCCACGCTGCCGTCGGGCCTGATGATTGGTGCCGGTTCAAAAGTAGTGGCAACCCAAAAAACTTTTACACAGGGGAGTGTGCAGACTACTGATAATTCTCTGGATGTAATGATCAATGGCCGCGGCTTTTTTGAAGTGCAGCTTCCTGACGGTACGACAGCTTATACGCGAAATGGTCAGTTTACTTTGAACTCGGAAGGCACTCTGGTTACAACGGGTGAAGGATATACCGTACAACCAGAAATTCAGATGCCAGCGGGAACGCAAAGTATCACCGTGGGTTCTGATGGCCAGGTTTCTGTTCAGATCACAGGGCAATCAGCCTCACAGACTGTCGGACAATTGACGGTAACCGATTTTGCGAACCCAGTTGGGTTGCAACCGATGGGGGAAAACCTCTATCTGGCTACGCAAGGCAGTGGTGACCCTATTCAGGGGATTGCTGGTACCGATGGTATGGGCACAATCAAACAAGGCATGCTGGAAGCATCAAACGTAAATGCGACAGAAGAATTAGTTAATTTGATCCAGGCACAACGTGTATATGAGATGAATTCAAAAGTCATTTCTAGTGTGGATCAGATGTTGCAGAACGTAACCCAACAGTTGTAAGAGGTGGTTATGCGTAATCGTGCATTAATATTGGTTTGTCTCTGTTCTTTGGCTGCCTGCACATCGTTGCCAAACAGCCCTAAGCCGAATGACCCTGATTTTTCACCGGTCGAGCCAGAAGATTATCAGGCAAACATGAAACCGAACGGTTCCATTTTTAATCAGGGTGCGGTGAACAGTATTTATTCTGATATCAAGGCACATCGCATTGGCGACATCATTACAGTTGAGTTGTCTGAATCAACCTCCGCCAGTAAAGGGGCATCGAATCAGCAATCAAAAGACACCAGTCTTGGGTTAAACCCTCTGAAACTGGGCGGAGATACGGTTACGCTGAATGGCTATGATACCTCTGTCAGTATGGGGGCAAATAATAGTTTTAAAGGGCAAGCTAAAGCCGGCCAAAGTAATAGTTTAAAAGGCAATATTTCTGTCAGCGTCATCCGTGTATTACCTAATGGCAATTTAGCTGTGCGCGGAGAAAAATGGCTGATGTTAAATGAAGGTAATGAATATATTCGCATTACCGGTTTAGTTCGTTCAGAAGATGTGAATGCCGATAACACGGTTTCATCGCAGCGTGTTGCTAATGCCCGTATTCAATACAGCGGCACAGGTGATTTTGCCAATACACAAGAACGCGGTTGGTTGTCTAAATTCTTCAACGGCCCTTATAGCCCTTTCTAGGAGTTGATATGAAAATTACCTTGAGAGTGCTGTTGGCGAGTTTAATTTGCAGCTTAGTGTTTCCGGTGCAGGCGGCGCGCATTAAAGACATTGCCAGCGTGCAGGGGGTTCGTAAAAACCAACTGATTGGTTATGGTCTGGTTGTTGGTTTGCCTGGTACTGGTGAAAAGAGTAATGCTTTTACCGAACAAACGTTCAGAACAATGTTGAATAACTTCGGGATTAAAGTTCCTGATAGCGTAAAACCAAAAATTAAAGACGTTGCGCCGGTAGCTGTGCATGCAGATCTCCCCGCATTTTCCAAACCTGGTCAAACTATTGACGTCACTGTGTCAGCGATTGGTGAAGCCAAGAGTTTACGGGGTGGCACATTGATCCAGACTTTCCTGAAAGGGGTTGATGGGCAAGTTTATGCATTAGCACAAGGTAGTCTGGTGGTTGGTGGTCTAGGCGCTGAAGGTGCCGATGGTTCCAAAGTTGTTATTAATACACCAACAGTCGGTCGCATTCCTAATGGTGCGACGGTTGAACGGGAAGTGCCCAATCCATTTGCACAAGGTGACATGAT
>JAQUHG010000149.1 GCA_028683735.1 Tolumonas sp.
AGCAGCACATCGTGGTGGCATCAAACGTGTGGTCATTCCATTTGAGAACACAAAAGATCTGGAAGAGATCCCTGATAATGTCAAACAAGATCTCGAAATACATCCGGTTCGCTGGATTGATCAAGTGCTTGAGTTAGCGTTACAAGAGCCTGTTGATCGGGTAAGCGTGTCATAATCAGATGTTTTTTGCGCGAAAGCGTGAATCCTGACGACTACTGATATAAAGCCGGTTGCAAACCGCAACCGGCTTTTGTATAACCGAGAGCTGTTTTCTAACGGAATAACCAGCCACAAAAATCATAAGGGGAAAGAAGTGAACAAATCACAGTTGGTTGATAAAATTTCCGAAAGCGCGGATATCTCCAAAGCTGCTGCAGGTCGCGCTCTGGATGCTTTCATTGACGCAGTGGGTGACGCATTAAAAGAGGGTGATCAGGTTTCTCTGGTCGGTTTTGGTACCTTTGCAGTGCGTGAACGTGCATCTCGTTCTGGTCGTAATCCTCAGACTGGCGCAACGATTGAAATTGCTGCTTGCAAGCAACCTGCTTTTAAAGCAGGGAAAGCATTAAAGGACTCTGTTAATTAATTTGTCTGCGATGAATTTGATTAATTGTTCTTCTCGACTGGAGTACCTGTTTCGATATCCAGTCGACCATATAGAGCGCATCCTCTGATGCGCTTTTTGTGTTTATATCCACTGCATTAGGAGCATTAGATACATGCTGATGGATAAGCTGCGCGATGGTGCCCAGGGCCGTATCGCGAAAATTATTTTTTGGTTAATTATTCTGTCATTTGCATTGGCAGGTGTTGGTAGTTATCTTAACCGTCCGGCCAGTAATGACCCGGCCGTGGTTGATGATGAGGTTATTTCTGCTCAGACATTAGAAAAAAACTATCAGAATGAACGGGCAAACATGCAAGCCCAATATGGCGAAGCAGCTTCTCAATTGCTCGATAATCCTCAATATTTGGCACAATTGAAAAAATCGGTGTTAGATAAACTGATCAATCAAGCTTTGCTAAACCATAAAGCTTTGAAAGCAGGAATTCGTCTGAGTAATGAACAGGTAAAAGATGCCATTCGTCAGATGCCTGAATTTCAAGTTGATAACAAATTCAGTAATGAAAAATTCATCACTACCTTATCGCGTGTTGGTTATACGCCTGAATCATTTGGTAACTCTATGCGTCAGGATCTAGCTCGCCAATTCTGGTTAGATGGTGTATTGACTACCGAGTTCACTCTGCCTGCAGAAGTCACTCAATTGGAAGCCCTGTATCAGCAAAAACGTGATGTAAAAATGATCACAGTGCCTGCCGATGTATTCCGCCAACAAGTTAATGTCAGCGATGATGAAATCAATGAGTTTTACAAAACTCACAGTAAAGATTTCATGCAGTCTGAACAGGTTAAGCTTAATTATGTTCTGTTGAGCGCGGCTGAACTGGCTAAATCTATTCAACCAACTGATAGTGATCTGAAGGCGTATTATCAGCAACATACAGATTTGTTTACTGAGCCTGAACGCCGCAAAGTGGCACATATTCTGATCACTAATAAAGATGACAAAGCAGCACAGAATAAAGTGAATGAAGTGCTGGCTAAGTTGAAGTCTGGTAGTGATTTTGCTCAATTAGCAAAAACTGAGTCTGCAGATACATTATCTGCTCGACAAGGCGGTGAATTAGACTGGTTTGAGAAAGGGGTTATGGATCCTGCTTTTGAAAAAGCAGCATTTGCCTTAAATCAGAAGAATGAACTGTCCGCTGTTGTGAAGTCGGCTTTTGGTTATCACATTATCAAGCTGCTGGATAAACAAGATGCAACTGTGTTGCCTTATGATAAAGCGCAACAAGTGATCCGCCAAAAATTTGTTGATGAAAAATCACGTGAATTGTATGCGGAACAGCAACAGAAATTGTCCGATCTTGGTTTTGAAAACCCAGACTCTCTGGATTCAGTTGCGGAAACGCTAAAATTACCACTGCAAAAAACAGATTTCATTACGTCCAAACAGTTACCTGCTGCGATTAATGTACCGGCAGTCGTTACTCAGGCATTTGCTGAAAAATTACGTGATGAAAATACTAACTCGGAAGTCATCACAGTTTCTGATTCAGCAGTAATGATGTTGCATGTCGTTGATTATAAACCGAGTGCCGTCAAGCCATTAGCTGACGTAAAAGCGTTGGTAATTGCAAAACTACAATCAGTTAAGGCTGCGGAAAAAGCGCGGGATGCGGCGTTAACATTGCTTGAAAAAGTAAAAGCTGGTCAACCGGTTGATGATGTAGTGGCTAAGTTGAATGCTAAAGTGGAAGAGAAGGTTGGTTTAACCCGTTTTGCGGGTAATGTTCCAGCTCAATTTTCTCAAGCGGTATTTAAATTGGCAAAACCTGCTGAGAAAGCAATCAGTGCTGATTTGTATGCCGATGAACAAGGCAATCAGTCGGTATTGGTATTGCAGAAAATAACAGCAGCACCAGAAGCTAAAGATACACAACTTCAGCAAGGTCTGGCTCAACAGTTGGTCAAGTTGAGACAAGAACAGCTGTATGGTGCATTGATTGAGTTGTTGCGACAGAAAGCAAGCATCAAATACGCGCCTGTCAGCACTCAGGCTGCAGAGTAATAAGTATATGACAAGGCAGAAATTTCTTTTCTGCCTTGTTTTTTACTCCATGAATTTAATTGTAATATACCCTGCGGATTCGTCAGAACTCGTAGGTGAAAGAGGGTCAGACATTGAAAAGAGTGAATAAGCACAGTATAACGTGCATATACTTTACAGTGGCTGGTGCTTGAGTGGCTGGTACAACCATCTTTATTAGTTAAGGTCGTAAATGGAAAACAACGAAAAAATCAATAACAGCAAAGAATTGATCGCATACCTTTCTGAACTGTTTCCTGCTTGTTTTATCGCTACAGGTGAAGCTCGTCCACTGAAAATCGGTATTTTCCAGGATCTTGCTGCCCGTTTGGCTGACGACCCACGAGTATCTAAAACCGTATTGCGTTCTGCACTTCGTCAATACACTTCTAGCTGGCGTTATCTGCACGGCTTGCGCCCTGGCATGATTCGTGTTGACTTAGATGGTAATCCTGCTGGTGAACTGACCGAAGAACATGTGACGCATGCTAAAACTGCGTTGAAAGAGAGCAAAGATAAAATTTTCTCTTCTCGTCGCAAAGGTGGTAATAAACCAGCTAAACAGAAAAAACCTGTGGTTGATCTTTCCACCCTTAAAACCGGACAACAAATTCAAGTGATGGTAGGTAAATCACCAATCACTGGTAATATCAAAGAAATTACTCGTGATGATGTTCAGGTTGAACTGGCTACGGGTATGCAGGTGCGTGTAAAAGCGGAACACCTGGTTCCTTAAGGAGCATTATTTTGAGAGTAAATTTGTTCAAGAGCACTGCAGTTGCACTTGGCGTTTTCTATGCGGGGCTATCTTATGCGGTAGCTCCTCCTATATCTGAAGATTCAATACCTACGTTGGCGCAAGAAGATCAACATGCGATCGCTAGCAAACGTATTGCCGCACTATTTACTCGTAGTCACTACAAACATTTTGTTCTTGACGATCAGATGTCCGAAAAGATTTTTGATCTCTATCTGCAAGCCTTAGATTATAACCGTAGTGTTTTACTCGCTTCTGATATTGCAAATTTTCAGGCCTTCAGTCATCAATTTGATGATGCATTGCAAAATGGCGATTTAAAGAATGCCTACGCGATGTATAACCTGAGTACAAAACGTCGTTTTGAACGCTATGCATATGCACTCTCTTTACTTGATGAACCAATGTCATTTGATGTGACAGATAAATATGAGTTTGATCGTAGTAAAAGTGCCTGGGCTAAAAATGACGCTGAAATCAATGAAATTTGGCGCCAACGGGTTAAATACGATGCGTTGAATTTAAAATTGGCGGGTAAAAAACCGGCTGAAATTAAAGAGTTACTGACTAAACGTTACAGTAATGCGATTAAACGCCTGAAGCAGGATGAAAGCGAAGATATTTTTCAGGCTGTCATGAATGCTTTTGCCCGTTCTATCGATCCACATACCAGCTATTTATCACCGCGAAATGCCGATCGTTTTAATTCGGAAATGAATCTTTCGCTGGAAGGGATCGGGGCAGTTCTGCAGGCTGATGATGATTTCACTATCGTTCGCTCGTTGATCCCCGGTGGTCCGGCAGATAAAACAAAACTGCTGCGACCAGATGATCGTATCACTGGTGTTGCACAAGAAAGCGGCAAAATCATTGATGTCATTGGCTGGCGTCTCGATGATGTTGTCGATCTGATCAAAGGCCGTAAAGGCACTAAAGTCCGTCTGGAAATCCAACGTGGTAAAGGTGCTACTCATCAAACTCAGTTAATTGAGTTAGTTCGTGACAAAGTGCGCCTTGAAGATCGAGCAGCTAAATCACAAGTCATCAAATCAGAAGGCAAAAAAATTGGTGTGATCGAAGTGCCGAGTTTTTATGTCAATCTGCATTTAGATGTACAAAAAGAGTTGGCTAAACTCAAAGCTCAGAAAATTGATGGCTTGCTGATTGATTTGCGTAATGACGGTGGTGGTGCTCTAACTGAAGCGACCGAATTGACTGGTTTGTTTATGAAACAGGGGCCAGTTGTTCAGATCCGTGACACTATGGGGCGAGTTGCGGTCAACGAAGATACGGATGGAAAATCATATTATGATGGCCCGATGACCGTCTTGATTGACCGTTACAGTGCTTCGGCGTCAGAAATATTTGCTGCAGCCATGAATGATTACGGTCGCGCATTGATTATCGGAGAAAATAGTTTTGGCAAAGGTACGGTGCAGCAGCATCGGGCTTTGGGCAAAATTTATGACTTCTTTGATAATGAATTAGGTCATGTTCAATACACGATTGCTAAATTTTATCGTATTAATGGTGGGAGTACTCAGAATAAAGGTGTGCAGCCTGATATCGATTTCCCTCCGTTGATTGATCCTAATGAAACCGGCGAAAGTGTGGAATTGAATGCATTGCAATGGGATAAAATTGAACCAGCGCAATACACTAAATTAGGTGATTTCACTGCCTTGTTACCGAAATTGAAAGAGTTTCATCAGCAGCGCGTGAAGAGTGACCCTGAGTTTAAATACGCGGAAGAAGATATCGCCTGGTATCAGGCAGAGAAGAATAAGAAATTTATTTCTCTTAATGAAGCTGAACGTATCAAAACCCGAGATGAACAGGATAAAAAAGCATTACAACGTGCTAATGAGCGCCTGACTCGTATGGGTAAGCCAATGGTCAAATCACTATCGGATATTCCTACAGATATTAAATTTCCAGATGGTTATCTTAAAGAGGCCGCCAATATTACGGCTGATTTAGTCCAGCTGAGTAAATCCTGATAGGCTACTAAGGGGATGAGAAATCATCCCCTTTCTTTTTTCTGCATCTTTCCTGCTTCCAGTTGCTCTGTTGCCAGATACTTGTATGATCGGTGGGTCAAAATTCCGATATTTCACTCAGGGAACAGAGATTATGTCTTTTTTAGGAACTCCATACTCTAATGGTGCGACTCGCGCTATGTTGCTGGGCTCGGGTGAGCTGGGCAAAGAAGTTGCGATTGAATTACAGCGATTGGGCGTGGAGGTAATTGCGGTTGATCGTTACGCCAATGCTCCTGCTATGCAGGTTGCTCACCGTAGTCATGTGATCTCTATGTTGGATGGTGTGGCATTACGCCAACTGGTGCAACAAGAACAGCCGCATTTTATTATTCCTGAGATTGAAGCTATTGCTACTGAAACTCTGCAAGAGTTGGAACAAAGGGGTTTCAATGTCATTCCAACCGCGTTAGCTACCCGACTCACCATGGATCGTGAAGGTATCCGCCGTTTAGCGGCTGAAACATTAAACTTGCCCACTTCACCGTACTTTTTTGCAGAAGCTGAAGCCGATTATCAACAGGCTGTAGAGAAGATTGGTTTTCCTTGTGTGGTAAAACCGGTAATGAGTTCTTCTGGTAAAGGCCAGAGTGTGGTGCGCAAACCAGAGCAGGTAGCCACAGCGTGGCAGTATGCGCAAGAAGGTGGACGTGCTGGCCGTGGTCGCGTGATCGTTGAGGGTTTTGTTCCTTTTGACTACGAAATTACATTACTGACCATCAGCGCGGTCGATGGTATTCATTTCTGTGCACCTATCGGTCATCGCCAGGAAGATGGTGATTACCGTGAATCATGGCAGCCGCAGATCATGAGCGATGAATTGCTGGCTAAATCACAGCATGTTGCTCGTGAAGTGGTAAAAGCACTGGGTGGTTATGGTTTGTTTGGTGTCGAATTGTTTATCAAGGGGGATGAAGTTTACTTCAGTGAAGTCTCTCCACGCCCACATGATACTGGTATGGTAACCCTGATCTCTCAGGATTTATCTGAGTTTGCTTTGCATGTCCGTGCGATTCTGGGTTTACCAATTGGCAAGATCACGCAATATGGGCCGGCTGCTTCTGCTGTTATCTTGCGTGAGGGCGATTCCACTGATATTGGCTATGGAAACTTATCATCTGCTTTGGCTTTGATCCCTGGCGCGCAGTTACGTTTGTTTGGTAAACCTGAAATTGCTGGTCGTCGTCGGTTGGGTGTAGCTTTAGTGCGTGCTGATAATGTTGAATTAGCGATTGAACAAGCGAAACAAGTCGCTGCTGCCGTAGATGTGAAATTCTAATTCAGAGGTAATTCGATGATGATTGCAATCAGTTATTTTCTTTCTCCAGTTGGGTATCTGCGGTTAGAAGCAGATCATGATGGATTGCAGTCACTGTTGTTAAATAGCCCGCCAGCTGATGAGTTGGCGGCGCTTGCACCTTCACATCCTGTTCTTGTCTTGGCTCATCAGCAATTACAGGAATACTTTTCTGGTTCTCGTCATGATTTCACTGTGCCATTAGCAATGACCGGCACGGAGTTTCAATTAGCCGCCTGGCACGCTTTACAAACTATCCCTTATGGAGAGACTGTTAGCTATAAAGCAATTGCTGAGCAGATAGGCAGACCAAAAGCGATGCGTGCCGTGGGGATGGCGAATAATCGTAATCCGATTGCTATTATTGTTCCATGCCATCGCGTGATTGGCACTAATGGCCAATTAGTTGGCTATGGTGGTGGTTTGGATATGAAGCAGTGGTTACTGACGCATGAGCAGCAACATGCTGGACAATGAGTTGGGTCATGATTGATAAATGACGAATGTGATAAAGGCCAGTGAAAACTGGCCTTTATCTTTTTATCGGATGCAGATTAGTATTCAGCGTTACGTGGCGTACGTGGGAATGGGATCACGTCACGCACGTTGCCCATACCGGTTACATACACAACCAGACGTTCAAAGCCCAAACCGAAACCAGAATGCGGCACAGTGCCATAACGACGCAGATCACGATACCACCAGTAATCTTCTTTATTCAGACCCATTTCCGCTAAGCGGGCATCCAGCACGTCTAAACGCTCTTCACGCTGTGAACCACCGATGATTTCGCCGATGCCTGGTGCCAGAACGTCCATTGCGGCAACGGTTTTACCATCATCGTTAAGGCGCATGTAGAACGCTTTAATATCTTTCGGATAGTTTTTAACAACAACCGGTGCTTTAAAGTGTTCTTCGGCCAGATAACGTTCGTGTTCAGAAGACATGTCGATACCCCATTCCACTGGGAATTCAAAGGTACGGCCACTGTTTTTCAGAATTTCGATGGCGTCGGTGTAATCAACCTGAGCAAAGTCAGCGCTGATAAACTGTTCCAGACGGGTGATGGCTTCTTTATCGACGCGCTCTGCGAAGAATTCCAGATCATCACGACGTTCATCTAACACGGCTTTGAAGACATATTTCAGCAGTTTCTCAGCTAATGCGGCGTTGTCATCCAGATTAGCGAACGCGATTTCAGGTTCAACCATCCAGAATTCGGCCAAATGACGGCTGGTGTTAGAGTTTTCTGCACGGAATGTTGGGCCAAAGGTATACACCTTAGACATGGCACAGGCATAGGTTTCCAGATTCAGCTGACCAGATACGGTCAGGAAAGCTTCTTTACCGAAGAAATCCTGGTTGTAATCAATGGTGCCTTTATCGGTACGTGGCAGATTTTCCATATCCAGAGTTGATACACGGAACATTTCACCAGCACCTTCACAGTCAGAAGCCGTGATCA
>JAQUHG010000150.1 GCA_028683735.1 Tolumonas sp.
CTCCTTAACAAACTGAGCCTTAACGGCTGGGGCCTTAACGCCCTGGTTCTCAGCAAACAGGGTCACAGCGCGAATAGTGTCGCCGTTAGAAACCCCTAATGCGGCAGCGACTATTTTAGATATACAGATCGCCGTGTCGGTAAATGAAACCTGTGCCAGCAGTGCGCGGTAATCGCGGAATTTGTCATTCGCCAGCAAATAGGTAGTGTTATTGGTTGGGGTTGCCTGATCGTCAATCACGACTGGCCAGACTCGGCTTTGTTTTACAGCTCGCAGTTCCGAAACATAGGCTTCCAGTGTTGGGCCGGCATCGAAAATGTCGACATAGCCTTCATATTTCATACCTTCGCTTTCTAAAATCGCACGCGCTGGCGCGGTATGCGGATGCACCTGACCAATTGATTCCCGCGCTTCCGGTGATAAAAAATCGACATATAACGGATGTTTCGGCATCAGTTCCGCAATAAACGATTTTTGGCCAATACCGGTCAGATAATCCGCTTCAGAAAAATCGATTGAGAAGAAATGTCGCCCCAGACTTTCCCAGAATGGTGAACGCCCCGCTTCATCAGAAAACCCGCGCATTTCGGCAATCAATTTGTCGGCAAATCGTTCCTGAAATGCGGCCATAAACAGGAAACGTGCTTTCGAGAGCAGCTGGCCATTTTTGCTATGCCGATAATCCGGGTCGAGGAATAACGTGCACAGTTCACTGTAGCCCGTGTGATCATTACTGAGGAACAGCGTTGGCATCTGGGTATAAACATTCAGCTCTTTCGAGGCATGCACCAACGTGCCAACACGATAGTTATACCAAGGCTCAGTGCGACCAACTGCCACCTCAATGGCACTGATACCCACCACTTTTTTCTGCTCGGTATCTTCCAGCACAAACAGATAACCTTGCTCTGCCTGTGTCGCTTCATCGCGCCAAGTCTTTAATACCCGTTCAATGCGTGCAGCTAATCGCTCATCGTTCGATGGCAGTGAGGTCACTCCGACCCCTGTTTTCGCTGCTAACGCTGAGATCGCCGCCAGATCTTCCAGCTGAACCGGACGAATGATCATCATAGTGTTAATCCTTTTTTGCTGTTTAAAGTGATAAAAATGGGAATGGCTAAATGGAGATGCTGGCTAATGTTCCGGCAGCGGAAGCCAGCGAATACGACTACCTGCTTCAACCTTTAACGCGGCTGCTTGTTCCGGTTTAAGACAAAGTGAAGCGGAATTTGCTGTGGAAATATTTACCGAGGGAATAGCTGCGACGATGGCACGAAAATCGGTTAGCTGATCATTGATTATCAGCACTTGCTGATCAGACATCGCCGGCATGCCGATATCAACGACAGCCACTTTGCTTTGTTGCCAGCTCGTCAGCGTGTTGCGTCTTGCCGTAACAATCGGGCCGGCATCAAAGATCTCGACAAAATCATCGGCCTCAAAACCATCATGGGTCAGCATCTCAAACTGTAACTCGGCATCAGGGTGCACCTGCCCCATTGCGGCCTGGGCTTCTTCAGCGAGTAAAGGCACATACAACGGATGATGTGGCATGAGTTCCGCGATAAACGTCTTATTGCGGGTGCCGTTGTAATATTCCACTTGGTTATAATCGATACCGAAAAATTTCCGCCCGACATGCTCCCAGAATGGGCAACGCCCAGTTTTATCGGCAATTCCCGGTAATACAGCTAACAACTCTTGGAAAAAACGTTCCGGATGTTGTGCAATAAATAGCAACCGCCCCAGAGACAATAGTTGCGGCAAGTGCGTATGCCGTAATGCCTGAGTGATAAAAAACGAGCAGAGTTGCGAGTGATCACTCAAGGCATGAGTTAACGTCAATGCGTGGATGCGGTTATGAACCTTTAGCGCACGGGACGAGTGCACAATCACATCATTCCGGTAAGCATAAAACGGCTCAAGATAGCCTGCTTGGGCAACAATGGCTGATGTGCCTAACAGCTGTCCGGTAGCGGTTTCTTCCAATACGAAGAAATAACTCTCTTCACCGGGCATCATGACATCCGACTGCAAAGCAGACAGCGAACGCTCTACTTTTTCCAACAGATTGCGACGATGTACCGGCAGAGTACACACCATCGGGCCACTGGCTTCGGCTAATCGTTCGATCTGAGCTAAATCGGCCATCGCAGCCGGACGCATGATGATCATAATGAATTACCGCTTCACCACATGAGCCAACGCGCGAGCAAAACGAGCTAAGCCTTCCTGCACATCTGCTTCTGAGATAATCAGTGACGGCGCGAAACGCACCACATCTGGCCCTGCGATCAACGCCAGTAATCCCTCTTCCGCCGCCGCATTGGTGATGGCTTTCGCTTGCCCCGCATAAGCTGCTGTTAATTGACAACCAATCAGTAAACCGGCACCGCGAATATCACTGAACAGATCATATTGCTGATTGATTGCTGTCAGACCATCAACAAACCACTGATGACGTTGTGCAACACCATCTAATACTTCCGGTGTATTAATGATGGAAAGCACCTTTCCCGCGACTGCTGACGCAAGCGGATTGCCGCCATAGGTTGTGCCGTGGCTGCCAACAGATAACGCTTTAGCAAATTTATTGGTGGTCAAAATCGCACCAATTGGGAAACCGCCACCCAATGCTTTCGCGGTAGACAACACATCAGGCACCACACCATATTGCATGTAGGAATAGAGTGAACCGGTGCGGCCAACGCCTGTCTGCACTTCGTCAAAAATCAGCACTGCATTGAATTGATCGCATAAATCACGCAGGCCTTGCAGAAATTGTGGATCGGCAGGAATCACCCCACCTTCGCCCTGAATAGGCTCAACGATAACAGCGCAGGTTTTATCCGAAATAACCGCTTTTGCCGCGTCTAAATCGTTATACGCGATATGGCGGATACCGCCTGGTAATGGGGCAAAATCTTTGGAGTATTTCGGCTGACCACCGGCGGAGACAGTGAACAGTGTGCGACCGTGAAATGCATTGTTAAACGCCACAATCTCATTTTTCTCTGCACCAACTGCATCGTGCGCATATTTACGTGCCAGCTTCAGCGCGGCTTCGTTGGCCTCTGCGCCGGAGTTACAGAAAAACACTTTATCGGCAAATGTGGCGTCAACCAGTTGCTTCGCTAACGCTAAAACAGGTTCGTTCGTGTAGCCGTTACCAATGTGCCAAAGTTTATCGGCCTGCTCGATAAGTGCCGCTTTCACAGCAGGATGAGCATGACCCAAGGCATTGACTGCAATACCGCCGGCAAAATCAATGTAGGATTTCCCAGTCTGATCCAACACCGTTGAGCCTTCACCTTTTACCGGAATAAACGGTGCCGGAGCGAACATTGGAATAATATATTGATCAAAATCCTGACGATTAATCTGACCTTCTGTCATATCTGCCTCGATAGATTGCACTATGGAATTGGAATTAGCTTAACGAGATTGCTTAAAATTTAATTATAGAAACACGACAGCGATTTATATTTAAAACCCATACTATTTTTCATTAAGCTTAAATTTGTTATTTCTCTCTTCTCGTGGTGTGATCTCAAAAAATGCTTTATAGGCACTGGAAAAATGAGGCCCACTTGAAAAGCCACAACTTAAACCGATCTGGATAATTGATTTACTCGATGTTAATAAAAGCTGTCGCGCTTTTTTAAGGCGTAGCTCTAGATAATATTTAGCCGGCATATTACCAACATAGCGCTTAAATAAGCGTTCTAACTGCCTACGCGATAAATTGACCAGCTCAGCAATTTCATCGGTTGCCAACGGCTCTTCGGTATTTTGCTCCATGAGCTCCATAGCGAGCGTCAATTTCGGCTGTGTTTCGCCGCCCAGATTGTGTAGCGGAATACGCTGTCGTTCATCTGGCAAGCGGATTCGATCCAAACAAAGCACCTCGGCAACTTGTGCTGCCAATTCGCTATCTTCATTTTTTTCAATCAGATAGAGCATGAAATCAAGGTTGGCCGCTTTCCCTGCACAACTTAGCCGCTGTTCACCCGTCTCAAACAGATGATGTGTCACATTCACATCTTGATAGGTTTCTGTGAATGGGTCTAACGCTTGCCAATGCACGGTTGCAGGTTGCTCTCGAAATAAACCGGCGTCGGCGATCCAAAATGCCCCCATATCGATGCCCACTAAGCTAATATCGGACTGGTTGCATATTCGCTGCATAAATTTCCGAACACGGATATCAATCTTATTTTCCGGACAACATTCACTTATTACCATCAGCATATTGAGTGCAGGTGAATCATCCACTGTAAAATCAGCATTTATATGCATTCTATCATTCAGATGAATTATCTTATCCGTCTGATCGGAGATATAAATAAACTGATACCTTTCCTCACCAAGCAATTTATTTGCCTGAATAATAGGCTCCTGAATGGAGCCTAATGTAAACAGCGAGCAAGGTGGAATGATATACAAGCCAATTTTAAATTTTGGTTGTATATGCAATTGACTCAACATAATTTCATTTTAACCAGCATGGTTAATTAACAATTTTGATTAATTATTTCAGAGCGCCTGATAAAAACTGTTTTAAGCGTTCACTTTTTGGATTACCAAATAATTGGTCAGGGTGCCCCTCTTCTTCGATCTTACCTTGGTGCAGAAAGATGACATGGTTAGACACGTGTCGAGCAAACCCCATCTCATGCGTTACCACGATCATGGTTTTTCCCTCTTCGGCCAGTTTTTGCATGATCTTAAGCACTTCGCCCACCAATTCAGGATCAAGCGCTGAGGTTGGCTCGTCAAATAGCAGCACTTCTGGCTCCATCGCTAATGCACGTGCAATCGACACGCGTTGTTGCTGCCCGCCGGAAAGATGGGATGGGTATTTTTTGCGAGCTAATTCATCAATACCCACTTTTTCCAGATAAGTCACAGCACGCGCTTCCGCTTCTTCTTTGCTGATCCCTAACACCTGAACTGGGGCTGCCATGACGTTTTCCAGCACCGTCATGTGATTCCACAAATTGAAATGCTGGAAAACCATCGTCAATTTAGTGCGCAACAATTGTAGCTGCTTATGATCAACCACTTTTAATTGGTCATCTAAATCGCGCACCATGCGGATCTCTTTACCATTGATGTAAATTGAGCCTTCACTTGGTTTTTCCAAAAAATTCATGCAACGTAAAAACGTGCTTTTACCTGACCCCGACGAACCAATGATACTGATCACATCTCCGGCTTTTGCCTGTAACGAAACGCCTTTGATCACCAGATGATCGCCATATTGTTTATGCAGCTCTTTCACTGCCAGTTTACAGTTTTGCATATGACTCATATTCCCTGTCAGTGAGATGAAACTGGTTTGAGATGACGCAGCCAATGTTTTTCCGCACGTTTAAACAGCGCGACCAATAGAAATGAAATCAAGAGATAAATGACCGCCGCTAAACCGAATGCATGAAACGATTTATAGGTCGCCGCATTGACATCACGCGCTATTTTTAAAATATCCGGCACCGTAGCGGTGAACGCCAACGAGGTGGCGTGCAACATCAAGATCACTTCATTGCTGTAAGTCGGTAAAGCACGACGCAATGCAGAAGGAATAATGATCGATTTATACAATTTCCAGCCTGAAAAACCATACGCTCTGGCGGCTTCTACTTCGCCATAGCTCATTGCCCGAATAGCACCAGCAAAAATTTCCGTGGTGTAAGCGCAGGTATTCAATATCAGCGCCAGCAGCGTGCAGTTATAACCACTGCGGAAAAACCAATTCAGGAAATCGGTATTGCGTACTGCATCTAAGGTATACACACCGGAATAAAGCACCAGCAACTGCACATAAAGCGGTGTGCCACGGAAAATATAGGAGTACACCCACACTGGCATCCATAGCCATTTCTTGGTTGACACACGCGCAATCGCCAGCGGGATCGAGAGGAGAAATCCGCTCACAACGGATATCACCAAGAGCCACATCGTCACTACAACACCAGTGAAATGATAACCGTCAGACCAAAGAAATGCGGTGCCGTAACGTTCTAATATCTCAATCATAATGATGCTTTCCGATGCCCGACTTCATATCGACGTTCCAGCCACAGCAGCACCAGATTCGATATCGTGGTAAACAACAAATAAACCGCAGCGGCAACAATGGTAAATAAGAAGAAGTGATATGTTCCTTTACCTGCATTTTGAGTCGCCTTGACCACATCAGCCAAACCAATAATGGAAACCAATGCCGTTGCTTTTAAGGTGACTTGCCAATTATTCGCGATCCCAGGTAAGGCAAAGCGCATCATTTGCGGAAATAAAATAATCCGGAATATTTGCCAAGGTGAAAAACCATATGCAACAGCTGCTTCAATCTGCCCTTTCGGCACAATAATAAAAGCGCCACGGAATGTTTCGGTAAAATAAGCACCGTAGATAAAACCAATGGTCAGCACACCAGCAATAAATGGATCAATATTAATTTGACCAACACCGACATATTCCGTTATTTCGTTCAGCGATATTTGCAAACCATAAAAGATGAGCAGCATTAAAACTAAATCGGGAATACCACGGATCAAGGTTGTGTAAATATCAGTGATGACTGACATCCAACGACTACCAAATATTTTAGCGCTCGCACCAGCCAACCCAAGAACAATTGACACTATCACTGACAATAGTGCCAGCTCGATGGTAATTAACGAGCCTTGAAGAATAATATTGCCATATCCATACAGCATAATAACTTTCCTGATATAAGGCAGGAGAAGCTCCTGCCTTAAAACACTTATTTACCGTAGATATCGAAATCGAAATATTTTTTCGCGATGGTTGCATAAGTACCATCTTTAATCATGTCCGCCAGCGCTTTATTCAGCTGAGCTTTTAATGCGGTGTCGGCTTTACGTAAACCGATGCCGGCACCCACACCAAAATATTTAACATCAGTCACTTCCGGGCCAGCGAATGCGAAACCTTTACCCTGAGGCTGTTTGATAAACCCTTCGTTTGCTGCAACCGCATCCTGGAATGCTGCATCTAAACGGCCGTTAACCAGATCAGCATATACTTGATCCTGTGATTGATAAGCAACTACATCAATACCTTTAGTAGCCCACAGCTCTTTAGCGTAAGTTTCAGCGGTTGTGCCTTGGAATACACCAACGTGTTTGCCCTGTAATGCATCTACTGTTGGCAGTAGTTTTGAGCCTGAGGCAGCAACTAATCGCGCTGGAGTACCATACATCTTATCGGTGAAATCGATCTCTTTCTGACGTTGTTCAGTAATCGACATAGAAGAGAGAATGGCATCAATTTTCTTTGCTTTCAGTGAAGGAATTAAACCGTCAAATTCGCCTTCCACCCAAGTGCAATTAGCAGCAATACGCTTGCAAAGCTCATTACCCAAATCGATATCAAACCCCGCCAATTTGCCTTCCGGAGTTTTCACTTCAAATGGCGCATAACCCGGTTCGACGCCTAAGCGTAAATCTTGAGCATTTGCCGCAAATACAGTCGATGCGGTCAGCATACAGGCAACTTTGAGCAGTTTATTCATAATAAGTGACTCTCTATTAATTGAAGGGTAATTACATGCACTGATATAACTAATTACTTTCATAGCAAAGCAGGATACGTGCCAGTTTTATTTGGCTCATTATTTACCAGTGACGATTTAAATTTATGTATATTTAACAACTGAACTTGCATGAGTAATCGAATATTGCTTTTTAAGGTAATATTTTATTCACTATCACTTAAATCCTTCCTTTAAGTGTCACCAGCAGATTTAATGTTTAATTAGACCATTTTGGTGCAAAATCAACCCATAAAGATGCAGAAAATAATAAAATCACTGTTTTCTTCATAAAATAGAGAGTTCATTGCTTGCGAATGAATCATGAATACCAACAATTAGCACCAAATATGTGCTTCAATGAAAGAGAGATGACAATCAAATTTGCGACATAAAGTTATATAATTATGAATAATTAATGCAAATAGAAATGCATTTTTACTGTATTAAATTATGCATAACATCATTTTATTTATGTTTAAATATTCAACTTTAAAAGCGGCTTATTTATACAGTTTGACGGCAAATATATGATATTCCGGCTGGGAAATATCAACATAACCTTCATATCGAAAACTTCCGATTCCAAGGTAGTTCGCACAGCGCAAGTCGCTTTTGAACTGAGATAAAACAACGCACGGACATATTATC
>JAQUHG010000151.1 GCA_028683735.1 Tolumonas sp.
CAATCGGTGCTGCGCGTGTTGGTTATATCAATGATCAATATGTTCTGAACCCATCAGTTGTTGAACTGCAAGACAGTAAACTGGATCTGGTTGTTGCTGGTACTGCCGCAGCGGTGCTGATGGTTGAATCTGAAGCCGCTATCCTGCCAGAAGAAGTGATGCTGGGCGCGGTTGTGTATGGTCACGATCAACTGCAAACAGTAATCAAAGCTGTTAATGAATTTGCAGCTGAAGTGGGTACCACACCATGGAATTGGGTTGCTCCAGCAGCTAACGTAACTCTGAAAGCAAAAATTGCTGATCTGGCTGTTGAAGCTATCGGTGAAGCTTACCGTATTACTGAAAAAGCGGTGCGTTATGATGCAATCTCTGCTCTGAAACAACGTATCGTTGCTGAAATCGTGGCTGCTGATGAAACTCAGGATGCTGGCGAAGTAGCTGATCTGTTCCATGAATTGGAAAGCGATGTTGTTCGTGGTCGTATCCTGCGTGGTGAGCCGCGTATCGATGGCCGTGATCCACAGATGATCCGTGCACTGAGCGTTGGTACTGGTGTTCTGCCACGTGTTCATGGTTCTGCATTGTTCACTCGTGGCGAAACTCAGGCGCTGGTTGCTTGTACACTGGGTACTGAACGTGATGCGCAAACCATCGACGAAATCACTGGTGAACGTACTGATCGTTTCATGCTGCATTACAACTTCCCACCATACTGCGTGGGTGAGACTGGCATGATCGGTTCGCCGAAACGTCGTGAAATCGGCCATGGTCGTTTGGCTCGTCGTGGTGTTGCGGCTGTTATTCCATCACAAGCAGAATTCCCTTACGTTGTTCGTGTAGTTTCTGAAATTACTGAATCTAACGGTTCTTCTTCAATGGCTTCTGTCTGTGGTACTTCTTTGGCTCTGATGGACGCTGGCGTTCCAATCAAGGCTTCTGTTGCTGGTATCGCAATGGGTCTGGTTAAAGAAGGCGATAGCTTCGTAGTTCTGTCTGACATTCTGGGTGATGAAGATCATCTGGGCGATATGGACTTCAAAGTAGCCGGTACTTCTGAAGGTGTTACTGCGCTGCAGATGGACATCAAAATTGAAGGTATCACTAAAGAAATCATGCAGATCGCTCTGAAACAGGCTCGTGATGCGCGTTTGCACATCCTGACTGTGATGGACAAAGCGATTGGTGCAGCGCGTAACGATATCTCTGATTTCGCTCCTCGTATTCATACCATCAAGATCAATCCAGAGAAGATCAAAGATGTGATCGGTAAAGGCGGTTCTGTGATCCGTGCTCTGACTGAAGAAACCGGCACCACGATCGAGCTGGAAGATGATGGTACTGTGAAGATCGCGGCAGTAAGCGGCGAAGCAGCACAAGAAGCGATTCGTCGCATCCAGGCATTGACTGCTGATGTTGAGATCGGTCGTATCTACGAAGGTAAAGTAACTCGTTTGGCTGAGTTTGGTGCGTTCGTAAATATTCTGCCAGGTAAAGATGGTCTGGTTCATATTTCACAAATCACTGATGAACGTGTGAAAGATGTATCTGATTACCTGAAAGTAGGTGACATGGTTCGCACTAAAGTGCTGGAAGTGGATCGCCAGGGCCGTATCCGTCTGTCTATCAAAGAAGCAAAACGTGATGATCAGCCTGCTGCTGAACAAGCAGTTGAAGCTGCACCGGTTGAGCAGGAAGTGGCAGTCGACAACGTACCAATGACTGAATAAGACAGTATTCACTGTTAATTAATAAAAGAGGACGCCGAAATGGCGTCCTCTTTTTTATCCAGCTGAAAATCAGAGCCGGTAAGCAGAAACAATTTTTTCCATGCTGGCAGCGACTTTTTCCAGTCGATTAGCCAATTGATCTGAGCTTCTTGCTGATTCACTATTTTCTTCAGCCATACCTGCAACACTTTCTACTTGTTGAGCAATCGAATCGGTTGCCAGCCCTTGTTCTCTTATGGCATCAGAAATATGTGCGACCAGTTCTAAACTGCGGCTAGTTACATCACAGATCTCGGTCATGGTACTTCTGGCTTCTCCGGCACCAGCGACACCTGCTTCTACTTTGCTTACAGCCTCTTTCATTCGCGCTACTGCTGCATTAGAGACACTTTGAATTGCAGAAATAATTTTTCCAATCTCTACCGTAGAAGTCGCTGTTCTGGCTGCCAAACTACGTACTTCATCAGCGACTACAGCAAAACCACGACCTTGTTCACCAGCGCGGGCTGCTTCAATAGCGGCATTAAGCGCCAACAAATTGGTTTGTTCCGCAACATCACGAATGACATTAATCACGGATGCGATTTCGCGGCTTTTTTCTTCCAACATGGCGATATCGCCAGCGGCGTTATCAACAGCATTTTCAATGGCATGAATATTATTTACTGTTTGATCGATAACACGTTGTCCATTTTGAGCTCGTTTACCAGCATCAGAAGTACAAATACTTGCATCGGCCGCTTGTTCAGCGACCTGATTAATACTAACGGTCATTTCTTCTACTGATGCGGCCATTTGTGCGGAAGAGGCACTTTGCGTTTGAGAGCTTTCTGTAACCTGATGCGCAGATTGTAGTAATTCTTCAGCAGTGGTATTGACGGCATGCACTCCTTGTAAGAGTTCTTTCAGGTTATGTTGCATGCCGGAGATCAAGTGATTAAATGAACGCAACATCAGGCTGATCTCATCGTTACCCTTATCGTCTGCGCGCAGAGTAAAGTCGAGAGATTGTTCTATGCGGGCAATAGTCTGTTGCGCACCACTCACACCACGGCGGATCTGACTTACACTCAATAAACCAAGTGCAAGTAAACATGCTAATACGCCTGCCGAGGCGAGCATGACTGTCCAACGGGCACTGGTATAATTTTCTTCACCTTTTTTCTTATCTTCAGCAGCAATTCGATTGTTATGTTCAATACTTTCTTGCAATGCAGCTGCTACTACTTTACCAATCTCTTGCAGATTGGCTAATTCACTACGTGCTTGTTTAGCTTCATAGGTAGCTGAAATATCGATCACTTTTTTAGCTGTTTCCTGATATTTATCCATTGCTACTTTTATTTTCTGAAATAGCGCGAGATCTTCTGGATCGGTGACATATTTGGTTTCATATTCAGTCATTTTGGTCTGTATGACGGTTTTTTCTTCATCGATCAATTTTTCAAATTCACGTAGTTTTTCTTCCGCGCTGCGCATCGCGCGAGCGTCTTCGCTATAAGTGATGTGGCTGATAATGTAGGTGCGGAGTGTCAGAAAATGAACTTCTGTTTGGTTTAAATTACGGATGCTAGGAATGCTGTTATCGGTGATATAGATAATATTGTCATTTATCTTGGCCATCTTGATAAGCGATGTACCACCTATCAGCAGACAGCCTAAAAAACCGACTGCGATGAGAATATAAAGTTTATGCGCTATTTTCATGGTGACATCCTTCCTGATAAACGGATCACAACAGGCTGATTACAAACATAGATTTTATTCAGTATGTTAGATGTTGTTGTAAAGGGGAAAGGCGGGTGTCAGAAAAGTCTTGCTGGATCACTATCAGCAAATCATTGTGGCCTGTTTGTCGCAATGGGATTAGACGATACCCACTCATCTGAGTGAGCATCGTTTATGTAATGGCTTAAATACTATTTTTTGCAAAGGAGTCGAGGATTTGTTCTACCAAAGCGAAACGCGTTTTCGCGTCGTCACTGGGTAGATTAAAACGCAGACGGGTAGGGCCATCCATTCGATATAATCGCGGTTGTGTTTGCATCAAACTGACGATAAACATCGGATTGACCTTGGTATCCTGCGCGAAATCGATAAAGCCACCCCGATCCGCAATTTCAATTCGTTTCAGACCAAGCGGTTTGGCTAACAGACGGAAACGCGAAATTTGGATCAGGTTTTGTGCCGCAGGCGGCAGCAAACCAAAACGATCAATCAATTCAATTTTGAGCTCATCGATTTCGTCTTGGGTATTACAACTGGCAATACGCTTGTAGATAGACAGACGCATATTAACATCAGGGATATAGTCATCCGGTAGCAAAGCAGGCAGGCGCAATTCGATATCGGTATGATCGGATAACAGCTGATCTAATGACGGTTCTTTGCCTTCTTTCAGCGCATTAACGGCTTGTTCCAGCATCTCCATATACAGTGTAAAACCGATGGACTCGATCTGTCCGCTCTGTTCATCTCCCAATAATTCACCGGCACCACGGATCTCCAGATCGTGAGTTGCCAGTACAAAACCGGCACCCAAATCTTCCAGTGATTCAATGGCCTCCAGCCGTTTGATAGCATCCTTGGTCATCTGTTTCGGATGTGGTGTTAACAGATAGGCATACGCCTGATGGTGCGAGCGCCCCACACGGCCACGCAATTGATGCAACTGCGCCAAGCCTAGATGATCGGCGCGATCCATAATGATGGTGTTAGCGCTGGGCACATCGATGCCGGTTTCAATAATCGTGGTACACACTAACAGGTTGTAACGCTGATGATAAAAATCAGACATTACCCGTTCCAGTTCCCGTTCTCGCATCTGGCCGTGCGCAATACCGATACGCGCTTCTGGCACCAGCTCACTGAGTTGTGCCGCTGTTTGCTCGATAGTTTCCACATTGTTGTGCAGATAATAGATCTGACCGCCACGTTTCAGTTCACGCAGTATGGCTTCACGCACCACCGCTTTATCGTGCTGGCGAACAAAGGTTTTAATAGCCAATCGTTTTGCCGGTGGGGTAGCGATAACAGAAAGATCGCGCATACCAGATAACGCCATATTCAGCGTGCGCGGGATCGGTGTTGCGGTCAGGGTCAGGATATCGACATCGGCCCGCAATGCTTTGATTTTTTCTTTCTGACGAACGCCGAAACGGTGTTCCTCATCGACCACCAACAAACCCAGATCTTTAAAGCGGATATCTTCGGACAGTAGTTTGTGAGTGCCGATGATGATATCGATTTTGCCTTCCGCCAGTGCTTCCATGGCTGCTTTTTGTTCTTTGGCACTTTTGAAACGGCTCATCACTTCAATGTTGACTGGCCAGTTGGCAAACCGATCACGGAAGTTTTCATAATGTTGTTGTGCCAATAGGGTGGTTGGCACTAATACGGCGACCTGTTTACCGGCATGTACCGCAACAAAGGTCGCCCGCATTGCAACTTCGGTTTTACCAAAGCCGACATCCCCACAGACCAGTCGATCCATGGCTTTGGCTTGGCACATATCGCCGAGTACGGAATTAATAGCGTTGAGCTGATCCGGCGTTTCTTCGAACGGGAATCCGGCAGCAAACTTACTGTAAGCCTGCTTATCATGCTGGAACGCCAGACCCGGTCGGGCAGCACGTTTGGCATACACATCTAAGAGTTCAGCCGCCACATCACGAATTTTTTCGACCGCTTTTTTCCGTGCTTTCAGCCAGGCTTCACCACCGAGTTTGTGCAATGGTGGATTTTCACTGCCACTATACCGACTGATGAGATGCAGCGAGGTTACCGGCACATAAAGTTTGTCAGCACCAGCGTATTCCAACGTGAGATATTCAGCAGCAATGCCACCGGCATTCAGCGATTGCAAGCCGACGTAACGGCCCACACCATGGTCGAGGTGCACGACGGGTTGCCCAATCGTGAGTTCCGCCAGATTACGCACAATTGCTTCACTGCCAGCGCTGGCTTTTTTATCGCGACGACGACGTTGAACGACTTTCTGACCAAACAGATCGTTTTCACAGATCAGCGCCACATTGGCTTGCGGCAGAATGAAGCCATGTTCCAGCGGGCTGACAATGATCGCAAATTGATCTGCGCCGTTGGCGAACGCATCAAATGAACTCAGGATCGGTAGTTGGATCTGCAGTGGCGTCAGTAATTCCAGTAACGCTTCACGACGCCCTTCTGATTCCACCGAAAATAAGATCCGGCCATTGAATAAGCTCAAGAAACGTTGCAACGCTTCTAAAGGCTCTTGTTGTTTGGCTTCAATGGTTAGTTCGGGCAGTGCATTGACCGGTAGATTAACGCGACCGGCTTTTTCTTCCGTTGGCAGTGTCTGACAGTGGATCTGTGCGCGTTCTTTCAGCACACCGAATAACTGATCTATCGGCAGATACAAGGTTGCTGGTGATAACAGCGGACGGGTTAAATCGTAACGACGATCTTCATAGCGTTGCTGCACATCTTGCCAGAATTGTTCACTGGCTTGCTGAATATCACCCACTGTCATGATCAGGCTGGATGCAGGTAGATAATCCAGTAATGTCGATGTCTGTTCAAAAAACAGTGGCAGATAATATTCAATACCCGCTGGCCACATGCCCTTACTGACTTGCTGATAAACCGAGCCGGGTTCCCGGCTGGCATCGAATAGTTCTCGGAAGCGTTGACGGAAGCCTTCAATGGCATTTTTATCCGTCGGGAATTCGTGGGCGGGTAATAGCCGAACTTCTTTTACCGGATCGTGAGAACGCTGCGTGTCAGGATCAAATGCCCGGATGGTATCGACTTCATCATCGAAGAAATCAATACGATAAGGTTGTGATGAGCCCATCGGGAATAGATCGAGTAAAGAACCACGTGCGGCATATTCCCCGTGTTCCAGTACTTGTTCGACCGCATTGTAACCGGCATGTTCCAAGCGACGACGCAGATTATGCAGATCGAGCTTATCACCGGGTTTTAGCAACAGACTATGACCATCAATAAAGCTCGATGGTGCGGTGCGTAACATCAAGGTTGCGACCGGTAGGATCAGCAACCCTTTTTTCATGCGCGGGAGATGGTAAAGCGCTTCGATGCGCTGGGATATGATGTCCTGATGCGGGGAAAATGTATCGTAAGGCAAGGTTTCCCAGTCAGGAAACAGCCGTACCGGAATCGTCGATTCTGCCAGCAGGAAGCTAATTTCCTGCTCTAAATACAAGGCTGTTGGTGTGTCATGCACCACCAATACAACAGGATGCTCTTGTGTTTTTACCAGTTCAGCAATCGCCAGAGAAAGACTACTGCCATTTAACTGTCCAAAGGTAAGACGTTGATTCGCTTTGGCATTCAATGAAAAGGAAAAGTAATTGGTCATTAGTCAGTTTCAGGTTAGTTGATATTTCTTTTCTGCCCGCTCTTTGAGCTGACGTGATTGCTCATGCATCCCGGCTCTGATCAACAACTCACGATCATCTTCCCGAATTAAGGCATATTCGACGGTGATCAGAGAACGATCTTCTTCCGAGACGATATTCGTGACACGTCCGTAACAATAAACGGCGCTGGCTTCTTCGCGGACGAAAATTTTCAGGCGTAACAGCTGATTTTTTTCCAACGCTAAAGACGTGTGAAAGGTCAGCTGACTACCACCAAAACTTAAGGTCAGATGCCGGTATTGCGGGTCATCATCCTGCATCAGAATATGTGTCATCAGCAGATTCAATTTGCGCGATTGCTGGTTAATGACATCCACCAGATAGCCAATATCATCACTAATGCTGCGTAACGCCCGCGCATTGCTTAAATCCAGCTGCACAATCGTGTTGGATATTTTGAACGGTTCCGGAATTTCAGCCTCAAAAGTGTCATGATCTGGCAATTCAAAACCTTGTTCCATTGGAATCACACTGATACTTAAACAGTGATGCACACTAAAATATTGCTCGCTCAAGGAGAACCCCTTGTTGAGTGGATGTCTTACCTTTATTATCCGCTAACTCTTGGATTGCGCAACGCTTGGAAACAGCGTGAAATCACTCATTTTTCAACCTGTCAGTCTGGCAATAGGTCTGCGATACGCTGGCGCCAGAGGTGATAATCGATTTGCTTCTTTTATCTCCATATTTTCAACCTTCGGAATTGCTATCGGTGTACTGGCGTTGATCGTCGTCAGCTCCGTGATGAATGGCTTTGAGGCTCAGCTGAAGGACCGTATTTTAGGCGTGGTTCCACATGGGGTGATCACTACTGAATCAGGTCAATTGGCGAATTGGCAACAATATCAACAGACTGTTATGCAATTGCCGCATGTGCAAGCGGCTGCACCTTTTATTACCACAGAAGGCATGGTGCAAAGCCCGGGTAGTTTGGCGCCGATCGCGTTACAGGGGTTAGACCCGCAAAACTACCCGAAACAGGATTTGTTACGTCAAACCCTGGGTAATGCCGCCTTGGAAAGGTTGGTTGCCGGAAAATTTAATATC
>JAQUHG010000152.1 GCA_028683735.1 Tolumonas sp.
GTTTACCGTGGATGGTGATTTGAAACACCGTGCGGGTTTTCAGGCGGATCGTGCCTTGCCCATGCATGGCTTCCACCGCATTGCGAACAATATTGAGGAACGCCTGCTGCAACTGTTCCTGTTCCATTTCAAAATCTGGAATGCTTGGATCATAATCGCGCACAATCCGAATACCGGGTGGTAATTCCATTTCGACCAGGCGGCGCACTTGCTCCAGCACCGAGTGCACGTTGTGTACCTGATGCCGGCCTGGGCGTTGCGGCCCAAGTAGACGGTCAACCAGATTACGCAACCGGTCGGCCTGCGCAATGATAATGCCGGTATATTCTTTTAACTGTTCATCGGGCAGGGCTTTTTCCAGTAACTGTGCCGCACCCCGTAAACCACCGAGCGGGTTTTTAATCTCGTGGGCAAGACCACGCACCAGATCGCGGGCAGCCAGTTGTTGTGCATGCTGCTGCTGTTCCTGACTGATCCTTTTTTGTTGATCAATCTTACGTAGCTCCATCAGTGCTAATTGTTCCTGATGGTCATACACTGCAATAACACTGACTTCCACGCTGCGCGGTTCGTTCTCTACCACTAACGTGACTTCGTTATCGGTAAATCCCTGACCTGCCCGCAGACACTGCCGTAGTCGATCCAGATCTAAAGAAAGGTAATCAACTACCTGTTCTAGTGCATGATCGACAACACGGCGCGCACTGACGCCCAGCAGTTGTTCAGCGGCCGGATTGACATATCTGATGATTAAATGCTTATCCAGCAGCATTACCGCGGTCAGCAAATTATCCAGCAGCATCTTCGGTAAGTCAGGACGGCTTTCCACAGTGTTGATCTCCCAAATATAACGCGCACCAATAAGGTGCCAGCTATCGTTGTTTTCTGGTGCGATCGAACCAAAATAGTGCTGGCACTTCGCGACAGGTTACTTGATGGCTGTGACCCGGAACAGATAAACCGTAATTGATTCTGAAGATGCAAGTATCTTGCCGCTTTGTGAGACTAATTCGCTTCGTAGCTGATGTGCGCCACGTTCAACATTCGTCGCTTCACAGCTTAGACTGGCCGTGCTGCAACCATAACGATTGCCATCGACATAGAGCACTAGCTGTGCGGGATCTTCTGCCGTAATCGCTGGGCTGAGTTGATTCTGCACTGAGATCCGCCCTTCATTATCACGGATAGTCTGTTCTGACTGCGGAGAGGAAATACTGAGGGTGTAAGCGATAGTTGGAGTGGTTGGTACGGCTGAGGAGGCTGTATTTTCTGTAACCGGATTGGGGTTGTTTGTCGGCGGGTTTATTATTTCGACTTGTTTACTATTCACGGGGTTACCGGCAACGGCTCTGTCACTGAAATGGGTAACACCTTGTGCATCCGTCCAATAATAGACAGTGGCATTTTCATTTGCTGCTTGCACTGCCCAAGACAATCCAAGAATGAACCAGAGACCTGATATGATTTTCATAGTGCTATTCCTTGCGCGTTGAAATAGATGAAGTACAAATGAAAACATCAGCTTAAATCATAACCAAAAAAAAACCCGCCGGAGCGGGTTTTTTCAGAAACATGAAATTCTTATACAGAATAATACATTTCGTATTCAACTGGGTGCGGAGTCATGCGCAGGCGATCTACGTCGATATTTTTCAGTTCGATGTAAGCATCGATGAAATCATCAGAGAATACGCCGCCACGAGTCAGGAACTCACGGTCTGCATCCAGTGCTTTCAGTGCTTCGTCCAGAGAACCACAAACTTGTGGGATCTGAGCCGCTTCTTCTGGTGGCAGGTGATACAGATCTTTGTCTGCAGCATCGCCTGGGTGGATCTTGTTGATGATACCATCCAGACCAGCCATTAACTGAGCGGTGAACGCCAGGTATGGGTTAGCTGCTGGATCCGGGAAGCGAACTTCGATACGAGCTGCTTTCGGGCTTGGTACTACTGGAATACGGATTGACGCTGAACGGTTACGTGCAGAGTAAGCCAGCATTACAGGTGCTTCATAACCTGGAACCAAACGCTTGTAAGAGTTGGTTGATGGGTTAGTGAACGCGTTGATAGCTTTAGCGTGTTTGATGATACCGCCGATGTAGAACAGAGCAGTTTCAGACAGTCCGCCGTAAGCGTCACCAGAGAACAGGTTCACGCCGTCTTTACCCAGAGACTGGTGACAGTGCATACCTGAACCGTTGTCGCCAAACATTGGTTTTGGCATGAAAGTTACGGTTTTGCCGTAAGCGTGAGCTACGTTATGGATAACGTATTTCTGCACCTGAACTTCGTCAGCTTTCTTAGTCATGGTGTTGAAACGAGTAGCGATTTCGTTCTGACCAGCAGTAGCTACTTCGTGGTGATGCGCTTCAACAACCTGACCCATTTCTTCCAGGATCAAACACATGGCAGAACGCAGATCTTGTGAAGAGTCAACTGGTGCTACTGGGAAGTAACCACCTTTAACGCCTGGACGGTGACCTTTGTTACCACCTTCGAATTCTTTACCTGAGTTCCATGCTGCTTCAGGATCATCGATCTTGAAGAAAGAACCACTCATGGTGTTTTCGAAACGAACGTCTTCAAAAATGAAGAATTCTGGTTCTGGTCCGAACAGCACGGTATCAGCGATGCCGCTTGCCTTCAGATATTCTTCAGCACGCTTAGCGATAGAACGTGGGTCACGATCATAGCCTTGCATGGTTGCTGGTTCCAGAATGTCACAACGAATGATCAAAGTTGATTCTTCGGTGAACGGATCCATCAGGGCAGTAGAAGCATCTGGCATCAGAACCATGTCTGATTCGTTGATACCTTTCCAACCAGCGATTGAAGAACCATCGAACATTTTACCGTCTTCGAAGAAATCTTCGGTGATCTGGTGATGAGGTACAGAAACGTGTTGTTCTTTACCTTTAGTGTCAGTAAAACGCAGATCAACGAACTTAACTTCGTTCTCTTTGATCATATTCAGAACATTTGCAGCGGACATGCTAGCTAACCTCCGGTGTCATTAAAATCAGATAGCGATATTATAATCTCTTCGCTAAACAGCAAAAAATGCGCCAACTCAAAAACTCGTTAGTTAATAAGGAGTAACGCGGGTTGCTCCATTTTAATAACCTGTGAGTGTTAAATGTTGGTGCAATCGCGCACTATTTTTGTGCGCTTTTATGGTGCGACGCACATTCATAATCTGCCATTAATGATTATACAGATATCCTGCAAAAATATGCTCGTCGTTTTTACAGCAAATTTGCTATGCAGATCACGTTGGGGTAGGTAGAATGAGCGTCCGATTTTTAGTCACTTTTTAAGCTCGAGGCGAGGATGTTAGAGAATCTCCGCAATATTGCCATTATTGCGCACGTTGACCATGGCAAAACAACACTGGTTGACAAACTGTTACAACAGTCTGGAACCCTGGACCGCTCTTCGGAAGGTCAGGAGCGCATTATGGACTCCAACGATCTGGAAAAAGAACGCGGGATTACTATTCTTGCCAAAAACACAGCGATTCGCTGGAAAGATTATCGTATTAACATCGTTGATACTCCCGGCCATGCTGACTTTGGCGGTGAAGTAGAACGTGTTATGTCTATGGTTGACTGCGTGCTGCTGCTGGTTGATGCGGTAGACGGCCCAATGCCACAGACCCGTTTCGTGACTCAGAAAGCGTTTGCTCGCGGTCTGCGTCCAATCGTTGTTGTCAACAAAGTTGACCGTCCTGGCGCACGTCCGGATTGGGTTATCGATCAGGTATTCGATCTGTTCGACAACTTGGGTGCAACTGACGAACAGTTAGATTTCCCAATTGTGTACGCTTCTGCTCTGCAGGGTTACGCAACTATGGATCTGAACGAACCATCAGACAACATGGACCCGCTGTTTAAAGCGATCCTTGATTTCGTTGAACCGCCAAAAGCGGATCCGGATGGCGAATTCCAGATGCAGATCTCTCAGCTGGATTACTCTTCTTACGTTGGTGTGATCGGTATCGGTCGTATCACGCGTGGTAGCGTCAAACCAAACCAACAGGTAACTGTGGTAGGTGCAGACGGTAAGACCCGTACTGGTAAGATCGGTCAGGTTCAAGGCTATTTAGGTCTGAGCCGTACTGAAGTTGCTGAAGCGCAAGCTGGCGACATCATTGCGATCACTGGTCTGGGTGAGCTGAAAATCTCTGACACCATCTGTTCGAATGCTGCTGTAGAAGCGCTGCCACCACTGTCTGTGGATGAGCCGACTGTAACTATGACCTTCCAGGTAAACACGTCTCCGTTTGCTGGTAAAGAAGGTAAGTATGTGACTTCCCGTAATATTCTGGAACGTCTGCAGAACGAACTGCGCCACAACGTAGCGCTGCGTGTTGAAGAAACAGAAGATCCGGATAAATTCCGTGTGTCTGGCCGTGGTGAATTGCACTTAGGCATTCTGATCGAAAACATGCGTCGTGAAGGTTTCGAACTGGCTGTTTCGCGTCCTGAAGTTATCATGCGTGAAATCGATGGCGTGAAAATGGAACCAATGGAATCATTGACCGTTGATATCGAAGATCAACATCAGGGTTCTATCATGGAGAAGCTGGGTGAGCGTAAGGCTGACCTGCGTAACATGGTTCCGGATGGTAAAGGTCGCGTACGTCTGGATTATATGATCCCGGCACGTGGTCTGATCGGCTTCCAAACTGAATTCATGACACTGACTTCTGGTACTGGTCTGCTGTACCATACTTTCGAAGAGTACGGTGAATTCAAAGGCGGCTCTATCGGTCAACGTCAAAACGGTGTACTGATCTCTAACGCCACTGGTAAAGCACTGGGCTTCGCTCTGTTTAACCTGCAGGAACGTGGCCGTCTGTTCATTGAACATGCGACTGAAGTTTATGAAGGCCAGATCATTGGTATTCACAGCCGTTCTAACGATCTGACAGTTAACTGTCTGAAAGGTAAACAGCTGACTAACATGCGTGCTTCCGGTACTGACGAAGCGATCGTGTTGACGACACCAATCAAAATGACGCTGGAACAGGCCATGGAATTCATCGATGATGATGAACTGGTTGAAGTTACCCCGCTGAACGTCCGTGTTCGTAAGAAATTACTGACCGAAATGGATCGTAAACGTGCTAACCGTGGTGGTGGCAAAGAAGATTAATTCTTCTTTCTATTTCCGCTGTTATCTGAGAGCCTCGCATTTGCGGGGCTTTTTTTTAGCAGTATGCTAGAGCATGTTTTAAGACAGAAAGAAGGTGAAAATGACCAAAGATCCAACCCGACTATTGGCTTTGCGTAATAGCCGTTGGGTGAAAAGTCGTTTGTTGAGTCTGCGACTACGCCGGTTTGCGGCTTTTTTCTGGCGACGGGTCTGGCATGATCGCTTGCCGGTGCTGGCGGGGCATCTTGCTTATGTTTCGTTATTATCCATTGTGCCGTTGCTGGCGGTGGTGTTTTCAGTACTGTCGTGGCTGCCGCGTTTTTCTTATTTCCGTCGTCAGTTTGAGTCATTTGTGTTCAGTAATTTCGTACCAGCAACCGAAATTGCATTTCGTTATCATTTCTCGTTATTTGTCAAAAATGCCTCCAGAACCACCTCTATCGGGTTGGTGATGCTGGTGGTATTAGCCCTGTTTTTGATCGCAGCTATTGATGAAAACATGAATCATATCTGGCGTTGTCGTGGACAACGTAAATGGCTGAAAACTATCACGATGTATAGCATGGTTTTAGGTATTGCGCCGATGCTGGTTGGTGGCAGCTTATTGTTATCTTCGCAAGTACAGGGCTGGGCACTATGGGATTATGAGTTAGTCTCATCATTGGGTGGTGGTTTGCTGGATCTATTACCTTATTTATTATCACTGGGCGGCATTTTGTTGCTATACAAGGTGGTGCCGAATGTTTATGTGCGCTGGCAACATGCGTTAATTGGTGCCACGCTGTCGGCTCTGCTGTTTGAAATAGCCAAAGAGGGCTTTGGTTATTACATTGCCCATTTTGGCACCTATAAATCGATTTATGGTGCCTTAGCTGGTATTCCAATCATGATGATTTGGTTATATATGAGCTGGCTGGTAGTGTTATTGGGGGCCGAATTAACGGCAACACTGGGTGAATGGCAGCTCAACCGCACATTACGTGGGAATAAACCGGCACCAATTTATTGAGTTGGGTTAGGCCAGCGGCAAACAAAACAGGCACCACCGAGTGTACTCTCTTCCACTACTGCGCTGCCCTTATGCGCTTGCATGATCCCTTGTACGATGGCGAGACCCAGCCCAAAACCACCGGTAGCCCGATCGCGGCTGGGGTCCAGCCGGACGAAAGCGTCAAAAATGGACGCCCGTTGTTCTGCCGGAATACCGGGGCCGTCATCTTCGACTTTAATGATATTCCACCCAGATTCCTGGCATAACGCGATCCGGATCTGCCGCTGGCTGTAACGCAGGGCATTGCCCACCAGGTTATCCAGCATTCGATCAAGTAGTTTTATATCGCCTTGCCAATGCCATTCATTGGGGATAGTTGCGACTTGTAATTGTTTACCATCCAATAAACTTTGCCAGTCATGTTGGCGTTGTTGTAACCATTCAGCCGCTGAGAAGGTCTGATAAGTCAGCGTGACCTGTGGTCTATCCAGTCGGGCGTAAGTGAGCATTTCATCGATCAGTGTTTCCAGGTGTGAAATATCACGCACGATGCCTTGTTGTGCATCATCAGCAAGTGGTGGGTCAAGCATTTCCAATCGGTAACGTAAGCGAACTAAAGGGGTGCGTAATTCGTGCGCCACGTTGTCGGTGAGCCGTTTTTTGCTGGCAATCACTTCTTGAATGTTATCCGCCATTTGATCAAAAGCGCGCCCGAGACGCTGTAAACTGGATGTTTCCGGTAAATTTATCCGTGCACTTAGATCACCGCGACCTAAGCGGCGTGCCGTGCGTTCCAGTAAAAGCAGGTCCCGCCAATGGGGTCGCATCCAGATAAAAACCGGTAAACCGAGCGAGATGCCTAATAAGCCCAGTAACAGATAATCGAAATCGGCAATTTCATGCTGGAAAGAGAGATACGGTATTGGCCCGGCGACTAAGACGTAGTTGGTATCAGGGATTTGTTCCATACACAGCGAACGATCTTCGACTATCACAATCTCGCCACGGTTGAGTGCGGCAAATGATTCATCATCCAACGGCTGATCTTGCGTGTATTCAATGTGCACAGGAAATGAGAGATCCAGATCGAGGCTGGCTAGTTGTTGCGGCCAGTTTTCTTGTGGTACTTCTGCGAGTTCTCGTTCCAGTAGCGTCATGACGCTGTCCATCAGATCCGTTAATGACTTTTCGCTGCTGCGTTCAGCGGTAAGTTTGTAGATCCCGCCAACCAGCAAGGTGACTAGCAGGAACGACGCCATCAGTAACAGATAAAACTGGATAAACAGCTTGCGCATGAGTTAATTCCACGCGGAAGGTGCGAGTAGATAGCCTTTGTTGCGTACGGTTTTTATACGTGTCGGCTCTTGGGCGTTGTCACCTAATTTCCGGCGCAGGCGCGAAATGGCAACGTCAACACTGCGATCCAGCCCGTCATATTCCACGCCACGCAGCACCTTCAGCAATGACTCCCGGCTCATGATGTGGCCGGCGTGACTGGCGAGTTCCCACAACAATTCAAAATCACTGGTGGAAAGGGGGATATTTTCACCGGCCAAGATGACATCACGGCTGGTTGGATCGACGGTCAGTTGGCCAAAATGCAGTGGGTGAGAGCCTGATGGTGGTGTCACAACAGAGGGTTGCGTTGGCGTCTGAACCTGGCGTAATTGAACCCGTAAACGAGCCAGTAACACAGACGGAGGAGTTGTTTTCAGTATGTAATCACTGGCGCCCAGCTCCAGCCCCAGAATATGGTTCATATCGCTATCTAGCGAAGTGAGCATCACGATAGGGCCTGCGTATTGTGGATGCAGATTACGGCATAACGTGAGCCCGTCAATGCCGGGCAACATGATATCCAGTAACACCAGATCGGGTTGTTCCTGCAAAATGATCGCCATGGCGGTGTCACCTCGGGGAACCAGCGACATCCAGGTCATGTTTACCCAGAAAGCTTTTGATTAACGCGCCAAGTTCAGCATCATCTTCTACAAACACAATACGTTGCATCATTACCGCCTTATTCTGGTTGCCACAGAATATGACATTCCT
>JAQUHG010000153.1 GCA_028683735.1 Tolumonas sp.
TTTTGCTTTTGGCTCACGGCGTTCTCCCTATCAGGCCAGTGATTGCAGCACGGTTAATACCGCCTGCATTTCCGTTTCGTCACCAATAGTGACACGCACGGAATTATCCAGCATCGGCTTATTCGCAAAATCACGCAAAATAATGCCTTGCTCAACCATCGCGGCAAACACTTTCGCGCTTTCGGTAAACCGGATCAGCACGAAGTTTCCGTTGTCATCATAGATGTCTTTCACACATGGCAAACCAGCAATATCGGCTTTGAATTTTTGCTTCAATTCATTCAACCATTGGATACGCTGACGCATAGTTTCCAATCCAGCCGGGCTTAATGCCTGAGCGGCGATTTGAGCAACAGGCTCAGCAATCGGGTAAGGTGCGATGACTTTTAGCAGTAAGCCAATGACTTCTGGGTTGGCAATGGTGAAACCACAACGCAGACCAGCCAGCGCAAAACCTTTAGATAAGGTGCGAGTGATCACGAGATTTGGGTAGTCGTTGATCAGGTCGATCATGCTGAATTGTGGGCAAAACTCAATATAGGCTTCATCGACCACAACAATCGCTTTGTCCTGCGTCGCGTTCAGCACAGTGATCAGTTTTTCACGATCCAGTACCGTACCGGTCGGGTTATTTGGTGAGCAGAAGAAAATAACCTTCACACCATCCAGCTGTTCCAGAATAGCCGGAACATTCGGCTGGAAATCCGCTAGCGGAGGAACAGTACGAATACCCACACCACAGGTTTCCGCACTGATGGAATACATGCCATAAGTAGGTGGGCAGATCAGAATTTCTTCTTTTCCCGGCTCACAGAAGGTGCGTACCAGTAATTCGATCGCTTCGTCCGAACCACGGCTGACCAGTACTTGTTCCGGTTGTACACCGGCATAGGCGGCATACGACTCAATAACCTGTGGTGGTTGGCACTCTGGATAACGATTCAGACGGCTGCTATCTAGGGTGTATTGTTCGCTTTTCGGTGCTTCGTTCGCGTTCAGAAATACATGACCTTTGCCGCCGATACGACGCGCAGAAAGGTAAGGAGTCAGATCTTGTACGCGCTGACAGGCCAGTTTAGTCAGACTCATGATTTTGCCTCCTGGCTGTTGATGCTGTCCATACGAATAGTAACGGCTCGTTTGTGCGCAGTCAGACCTTCTGCGTCTGCCATCGTCGTTACAGTGGTAGCCAAACCTTTCAGACCATCGGCGCTCAGTTCCTGTACGGTATAACGGCGCTGATAATCAGCCAAACCAAGGCTGGATGCAGTTTTCGCATAACCATAAGTTGGCAGCGTGTGGTTGGTCCCGCTGGCGTAATCACCGACAGATTCTGGCGTCCAGTTGCCTAAGAAGATTGAGCCGGCATTTTCCAACTGACCAAGTAAAGCACGGGGCTCAACAGTCTGTACGATCAAATGCTCAGGAGCGTATTCATTGGAGATCGCACAGGCTTCTTCCAGATCGGCACAAATGATAGAACGACTGCTTTCTAATGCTTTACGAGCAATATCAGCACGGCTCAATTCTGCCAGTTGTTTTTCCAACTCTGAGTCAACCTGATTTGCTAATTCAACCGATGGTGTGACTAAGACAACCTGAGAGTCTGGGCCATGTTCAGCCTGAGACAGCAAATCAGAAGCCACAAAAGCAGCATTCGCGGTGTCGTCCGCAATAACCAGTACTTCAGATGGGCCAGCAGGCATATCAATCGCCGCGCCGCGGAAATCCATACTGACTTGGCGTTTGGCTTCGGTTACCCAAGAGTTCCCTGGGCCAAAGATTTTATCAACTTTTGAGACTGACTCAGTGCCATACGCCATGGCAGCAATCGCTTGTGCGCCGCCCATGGTGTAGATTTCACTGACACCACACAGCGTTGCTGCGTAGATGATTTCATCCGCAATCGGTGGCGGTGAACACAGAATAACCTTGCGGCATTCGGCAATTTTCGCCGGAATAGCCAGCATCAAAACTGTAGAAACGAGTGGCGCACTACCCCCGGGAACATACAAACCAACCCGGTTAATTGGTTGATAGTGAAGTTCACAACGCACACCAGCTTGAGTATCTAAAGAAAGCGGAGTGGGTTTTTGTGCCTGGTGGAAAGTGGCTACATTACGATAAGCATGCTGAATGGCGGCTTTCAGCTCCGGGCTGGTACGTTCACAAGCTGCTTGAATAACCGCGTCACTTAAACGTAAATCACCGTCGCTGACTTTATCAAACTTGGTGGTGAACTCACGCAGAGCACTATCACCATCGGTACGAATGCGGTTCACGATATTGCTGACAATGCTTGTGATTTCCGCTGAATTACTCATGGCCGGACGGGTCAGCGTCTCGCGACGCTGTTCCGTATCCAAATTTGCCCACTGAACGATCTGCATATTCTGCTCCCGTTACATCATCATTTTTTCGATTGGCAGCACCAGAATAGAGCTGGCACCCAGCGCTTTCAGTTTTTCCATGGTTTCCCAAAACAGGGTTTCAGTCGCAACAACATGCATCGCCACATGAGTGCTGTCACTGGCCAGTGGCATAACAGTCGGGTTTTCAGCGCCTGGTAACAGGGCAGTAATTTCGGCCAATTTGTCTTTTGGTGCGTGCAGCATGATGTATTTGCTTTCACGAGCTTGCAACATGCCTTCCAGACGCGGCATCAGGCGATCAACCAGTTTTTGTTTTTCTGGATACAGTTCAGTGTCAGCCTGAATTAACGCCGCTTTAGAACGGTAGATAACCTGAACTTCTTTCAGACCATTCGCTTCTAATGTGGCGCCGGAAGAAACCAAATCACAGATAGCTTCAGCCAGACCCGCGCGCGGAGCTACTTCTACTGAGCCAGTTAATAAAACGGGTTTGAAAGAAATACCTTGCTCGGCCAGAAAGCGTTTCAGCAGGTGAGGGTAGGTGGTCGCAATCTTTTTGCCTTGCAGTGCAGCAACGCCAGTCCACTCTTCTTCACGTGGAATAGCCAGTGACAGACGGCATCCGCCGTAGTCCAGATCTTTTAGCTTTTTGAACGCAGTTGGCAAACCGAGAGACTGACGCTCCAGCATTGTCTCTTCCAGCACGTTTTCACCTACAATTCCCAGGTCGACAACCTTGTCCATTACCAGGCCAGGAATATCGTCATCACGAACGCGCAGAATATCAATTGGCATATTTTCTACGTGGGCGATCAAACGATCTTCACGCAGATTAATTTTAAAACCACAGCTCTTCAGCAGTTCTTGAGAATCCTGACTCAGGCGACCTGATTTCTGCATTGCGATGCGCAGACGTTTGCTATCCATAGTTATATCCTTGTAAATGAAAAAACCCTCGGAAGTAGTGGCTTCCGAGGGTTAAGTGATTGGCTTGGGAACCACTGGGAAGTCACTTTGTGTCTTCCAGCAGCAATCCTCCTGAAAGACTATTCTGGATGATGGCGATGATGATGGTGCACAGTCTTCAGTGAGGTCATAATGGTTTATGTTGCTTCTTTATTGTCCCAATGGCATACAAAATACCGTGCCTGACAAAAAATGCAAGCACAGATTATCGCAAATGAGGTTTTGAATTAAATATCACCAATAGTGCAATATTATTCATTTATAGAGATGGGGGAATATGACTTTTATTTTCGGCTTATTTTTTGTACTACTTGGCCGATAATATAGCTAGATACTCTGATATCGAGTAAGGCGCTTACTATGCCCAACCAAGATATGCTTTTTCCAATATTACCGCGGCCTACACCGCCGGTTAATCTGAATGATATTGTGCATCACGATGTCCCTCGTGTGGAAAAGCAGACGGAAGCACACAAAATCGATACTGAGCAACATCACCCTCAGCAGCAACCGCATGGGCATCATACTGAGCCACATTCATCAGAGGATACCGCTGAGAAAGAAGATGATGCCGAGAAAAACTCGATCACTCCTGATGATGATAAACATCCGGAACATATAGATATTTTTATCTGATTTTTCTGTTTTTCAATCACAAGTTCGCGGTTAACCACTGAAATGATACAATCCAGATACTATTCACTGCTGAATTGGATTTGGTTCTGTGTCATTGCAAACTATCTGGCATAAACAGCGTTGGCAGCGTCAGATATGGCTGACGGCACTGCTCGCCTGTTTATTGGCAGCAATCCTTATCAGTCTCTCATCGGGCAGCTATCATATTGGATTGAGCGATTGGTGGCATGGCTTATCAGAAACACAACAACAGGTGATTTGGCAACTTCGCTTACCGCGTACCTTATTAGCTATTGCCGTGGGCGGCGGGCTGGCACTTTGTGGGGCTGTTCTGCAGATATTATTGCATAATCCTGTTGCGGAACCCGGTCTGATCGGCATCTCCAGTGGTGCGAGTTTACTCGCGGTCATCGTTATTTTTGTTGGTCATCAGTGGGGGATCATGATCCCTGCCTGGGGGATCAGTGTGTCGGCATTTATTGGTGCATTGCTGGTCACATTATTGTTACTGCGATTATCACAGCGCGGGCAAATAGGCGGAAGTCGGTTATTGCTGCTTGGTGTTGCGATTGGCATTGCCAGTAATGCTTTAACCACCTGGTTACTCTATTTTTCAGATGATCAGGCTTTGCGAGAAATTATGTTCTGGATGATGGGAAGTCTCGCGTATGGGCAGATCCACCCAGCATATTGGTGGATACCTTTTATTCTGGTGTGCGGATGGTTGTTATGTCAGCACCGCCAATTGGCCCTTCTGCAATTAGGTGCCTATCAGGCCCAATTGATGGGTTTAGATTTACGTAAGACCCATCGTAAACTGGTTTGGGCTATTTGTTTTATCAGTGGAATGTGTGTCGCACTGGCCGGTGTTATTGGCTTTATCGGTTTGGTTGTTCCTCATTTATTGCGATTAGCCGGCAAAGATGGGCCTGCTTTTACTATTCCTGCATCGATATTGGCGGGCAGTTTGCTTCTTTTAGTTGCCGATATATTATCGCGCTCGTTAGTCAGTGCCGGCGAGCTTCCCGTTGGTGTGGTCACTGCCACAATCGGTGCGCCGATCTTCATTTATCTTTTGGTACGTCGTCATGCTCTCGCTGGTTGATTTCTCGGTTAAGCAGCGGGTGGGGCCTCTTTCAGTTTCAGCCACTGGAGGACAACACATTGCGCTGTTAGGGCCGAATGGAAGTGGCAAGTCCAGCTTATTACTTGCTATCGCCGGGCTGATCTCGTCACAGGGTCAAATTGCGCTGGAACAACAAGACGTTCGTCAGTGGACAATGCAATATGCCGCTATTAAACGGGCGATGCTGCCACAACGTACCGCACAGTTATTACCAATTGCGTGTTATCAGGTTATCGCATTGGGTGCTTCACCGCTAAACTGTAGTGCGAGTGCGATTCAGTCAGCCATAGAGCAAGTTTGTTCACGGCTGGAACTGCTCGGTTATCTGGAACGTGATTTCAGCCAGCTATCTGGTGGCGAGCAACAACGGATCTTATTAGCCAAAACATTGCTGCAGGTCTGGCCCACATTAAACCCGCAAGCACGTTTTCTGCTGTTGGATGAACCGCTGGCTGGTCTTGATTGGCATCATCAGATCACGGTGTTGACTGTGCTCAGAGAGCTTACGCAGCAGGGGATGACTGTCTTAACATCGATCCATGACTTTAATCTGGCGGTAGCCCATTGCGATATCATCTGGTGTTTGCAGCAAGGTAAGCTGGTTTTTTCTGATTCAGCGAATCAGTTCGATGAACATTTAATAGAACAAGTTTTTCGTCTTAAAACAATTCGTAGTCAGGCTGAAGGTCAGACTGTATTTATTCCATGGCGTGTCAGTTAATGATTCCAGCCTGTCAAAAGAGGATGTCAATGTGAAACCAGGAAACACCGGTCTATATCGGGTATATAAAGCAGGCATTTATAGCATGCAGGGCATTAAAGCCGCATGGCAACATGAAGCTGCTTTCCGTCAGGAAGTGATCCTGATGTTATTGCTAACACCAGCCGCGTTCATTGTCGGTGATGGATTAACACAAAAGCTATTATTACTCGTTCTGGCTTGGTTAGTTGTGATTGTCGAGATATTGAATTCGGCGGTTGAAGCCGTTGTTGACCGCTTTGGCGGTGAAATGCATACCTTATCTGGCCGGGCAAAAGATATGGGTTCTGCCGCGGTGTTTATCACGCTGGTTCTCAATGGCATAGTCTGGTTGGCGGTGATTGGTCAAAACTGGTTAGGATGGTGGTAACGGTTTTTACTTGTTGCGCCTGGTAATGAGTGATAGTATCCGCGCCGCTATTAAAGCGGTATTGGACGGTCGCATCTAGTACCAATCATTCATAAATTAAAAGTGAGAAGACTATGTCTATTGTATTCCAAGCTGAAGTTCGTGCAGACCTGGGGAAAGGTGCGAGCCGCCGCCTGCGTCGCGCTGAACAAATTCCAGCAATCCTGTACGGTGCAGGTCAAGAAGCTGTATCTCTGGTTCTGGATCACAACAAAGTGATCGTTGCTCAGGCAACTGACGCGTTCTACGCTGAACCAGTAACTCTGGTTATTGATGGTAAAGAAGTTCAGGCTAAAGTTGTAGCAGTACAACGTCACCCTGTTAAACCGAAAGTAGTTCACCTGGACTTCATTCGCGCGTAATCCTCTGATTGCGTAAATAAAGGCAGCTTCGGCTGCCTTTATTTTTTGCAGTCAAAAGTACATCTCTGTTTGCACCCATCATCGCATTTCATTAGACTTTCGCCCGACATGTTCGAATGTAGCGGACATTGCCTTTCACTTAACTTCAATATCAACAAGTGACACTTGGTGTGTGTCACCACTGTAAGGATAAATCATGCCTGTTATTACACTTCCCGATGGTAGCCAACGTCCGTTTGATAATGCCGTCACTGTATTAGACGTCGCTGCAAGCATCGGTGCTGGTTTAGCTAAAGCCTGTATCGCTGGTCGCGTTAATGGTGAATTAGTTGATGCGTGTGAACTCATCGAAACTGACGCCACGCTTTCTATTATTACCGCCAAAGATCAGGAAGGCTTAGAAATTCTGCGTCACTCCTGTGCGCATTTGTTAGGACACGCCATTAAACAGCTGTGGCCACAGACCAAAATGGCCATCGGACCGGTTATTGATAACGGTTTTTACTATGATGTCGATTTAGATCATATGCTGACAGAAGAAGACATGCTGGCGCTGGAAGCCCGGATGTTAGAACTGGCACAAAAAGACTATGACGTTGTGAAAAAGACAGTGAGCTGGCAAGAAGCTCGCGATGCTTTCGAAGCACGTGGCGAAACCTATAAAATTGCCATTCTGGATGAGAATATCTCCCATGATGACAAACCTGGTTTGTATCATCATGAAGAATATATTGATATGTGCCGTGGTCCGCACGTACCCAATATGCGTTTTTGCCACCATTTCAAATTGCAGAAAACATCTGGCGCCTACTGGCGTGGTGATGCAAAAAACAAAATGTTGCAGCGTATTTACGGCACCGCATGGGCTGACAAAAAACAGCTGAATGCCTATCTGCAACGTTTGGAAGAAGCGGCCAAACGCGATCACCGTAAAATTGGTAAACAACTCGACCTGTATCATATGCAGGAAGAAGCGCCAGGTATGGTGTTCTGGCACAACGATGGCTGGATTATTTTCCGTGAACTGGAAACTTTTATCCGCCAAAAATTGCGCGAATACGATTATGAAGAAGTAAAAGGTCCATTCATGATGGATCGCGTGTTGTGGGAACGCTCAGGCCATTGGGATAAATATGCCGATGCGATGTTCACCACTTCATCTGAAAACCGTGAATACGCGATCAAGCCGATGAATTGTCCGGGTCACGTTCAGATCTTCAATCAGGGTCTGAAATCGTACCGTGATCTGCCATTGCGTATGGCTGAATTTGGTAGCTGTCATCGTAACGAACCATCCGGTTCGCTGCATGGTTTGATGCGTGTACGTGGTTTTACACAAGATGACGCGCATATCTTCTGTGCTGAAAATCAGATCCAGGATGAAGTTTCTTCTTGTATCCGTATGGTCTATGACACTTACAGCACCTTTGGCTTTCAAAATATCGCCGTAAAATTGTCAACCCGTCCGGAAAAACGTATTGGTAGTGACGAAATGTGGGATCGTGCAGAAGAAGCACTGAGCGAAGCATTGAAGCACAACAATATCGAATTTGACCTGCAACC
>JAQUHG010000154.1 GCA_028683735.1 Tolumonas sp.
TTTCGACGCCTTGTTTGCCAATGTCATGCGTGGCAGCGTAGTTGTTCAACTTGCCATCTTTATCCAGTTGTTGCAGATCTTTGACGTTGATCCGCGCAACATAACCGAGTGCATGCGTCAGCACATCGGCATACGGATAGTGGCGTTTCAGATAGGCTTCGATGCTGCAGCCGGGGAAACGGTACTGGTTGACCGAAAATTTAGCGACTTGCTCTTCGTTGAGCTGTTCAGCCAGTGTTAGCGGGTTAAATTTCCGGTTATGTCGTGCTTCATCGAGCAAACGAGGGATATTCTGTTCATCCAAACCGAGCAACTCAGTCAGCTCTAACATGGTTTGTTTTAGATTCGGGACTTGCTCTGGAATAATTTCCAGACTGAATTCGGGCTGATTTTCTGCCAGCAAAACCCCGTTACGATCAAAGATCAAGCCGCGCGGTGGAGCACTGGGGATCACTTTAATGCGGTTATCATTCGACCGGGTCTGATAATCCTGATATTGGGTGACCTGCAGGAAATAGAGATTGCCCAGCAGCATCGCCACCATCAGAATAATCACGAATACAGAGAAATAGACTCGCCGTGCAAACAGCGCGCTTTCCAGAGCTTTGTTTTTAAAGGCGGTTTTTGGCATGGTCTATTCGCGGTGATAAGGGTGATTAGTCGTCAGGCTCCAAGCCCGATACAGACTTTCAGCGACCACAATTCGCACCAGAGGGTGCGGCATGGTTAGCGCCGATAAACACCAGCTTTGCTCTGCTGCTGCTTTACAGGCTGGAGATAGACCTTCTGGCCCACCGATAAGCAATGCGACATCGCGGCCATCTTGTTTCCAGCTTTCCAGCTGTTGAGCCAGTTGTGGCGTAGTCCAGTTTTTACCTGGCAGATCGAGCGTGACAATCCGGCACGATTTACCAATCGCTGCGAGTGCCTGTTCGCCCTCTTTTTCCAGGATTCGGGCAATGTCGGCATTTTTCCCGCGTTTTCCCGCCGGAATTTCGAGCAGCTCCAGCGGCATATCCTTCGGGAAACGTCGCTGGTATTCATTAAAGCCGGTGGTAACCCAATCAGGCATTTTAGTGCCAACGGCAATAAGCTGGATCTTCATCGATCAGGCGGCCTTGATATTACTGTGCCACAGTTTTTCCAGTTGATAGAGATTGCGCGCATCGCTTTGCATCACATGCACCATCACTTCACCCAGATCGACCAGTACCCACTCAGCATCGCTATTATTGTCGACACCAAATGGCATCATGCCGGCATGACGAATTTCTTCGGCAAGGTTGTCAGCGATTGAGCGTACATGGCGATTAGAGTTACCGGTACAGATGATCATGCAGTCGGTGATGTCCGAAATGCCGCGTACGTCCAGCACCACAATATCGCTGGCTTTAATGTCGTCGAGCTTGTCTACGACGAAGTCTTGTAGTTGTTTACCTTGCAAGAAGATGTTCCTCCGAATAATGAGCGCGCGATTATAGCATGCTGCGAAGCGGGATCAGCATTCGCTTTTTCAGAGTTGTATCGGGAGGGTGAAACGCAGTGACGTATTACCACGAAAAGCGAGAGAGAGCGTCTGCAGCCATTGCCACGCACTGTGGCTGTCGAAAGTACGGTTACAACGATCGAGTTCGCTCATCATCCGTAACATGTCGCGTAATTGTGTCGCAGAGAGTCGCTGCACGGTTTGTTGCAGTAATGCCTGTCGGCTGGGCCATATTTTAGCCGCTTGCAATAAAGCCGCTAGCGGCTGGTGGGCATCTTGCGCCAAGCGCAGTGACCAGAGCAGCTCGATATCTTTCGCTAGCGCCCACGTCAGCATGCCGGGCTCTACCCCTTCGTCGCGCAGCTGTGCCAGCATGCGTAAGGCGCGCTGGCTTTTTCCTTCCAACAGGGTATCAAGCCACTTAAACGGATCGAAAACGTTATGTCGGGTGATATTTTGCTGCAACACGCTGACAGTCAGTGGTTGTGGCAGATTGAGCAACGAGAGCTTTTCCAGTTCTTGTGCTGCCGCCAGTAAATTACCTTCAAAAGCATGGCAGAGGAAGGTAATAGCATCGTTATCCACGCGCAGATTTTGCTGCTGACAACGCTGTTTCATCCAACGCGGGAAATAGCGCGCATCGGGTAAGGCTACGGGAATATAGATGCCTTGTTTGTCTAATGCGCTAAACCAAGCACTTTTACTTTGGTTACTATTCAGCCGTGGGCCAAGAATGATCAGTAATAGATCGGGATGCAGTTGTTTTTGTAATTCGCTGATCCGTTCGGACCACTCTTTGGGTAGTTTATCCCCCAGCTCAATTTCAATAATTTGCCGGCTGGAGAACAGGCTTAAACTCTGGCTGTTGGCATAAATATCATCCCATGGCAGCGCTTCTTCGAGCGCACTGAAGCGAATGACATCGGTGAAACCTTGTTCACGAGCAAGATGGCGGATCTGTTGCAACGCTTCCATTTTCTGTAATGGTTCGTCGCCAAAAATAAGATAGCAGGCACGAAGGCCTGCTTTTAACTGTTCGGCTAACTGTTCGCTAAAAACGCGCATCAGAGGATCACGCGACTAAGCTGGATCAGGATCAGATCCGCCGTCTGAATTTCCATCTCATGGCGTAACTGCGCCTGTTCACGGGAAGAGGCCAGTGCTTGTGCCGATTTATTCAAGAACACGCGGCTAAAACGTGCACTGAATTTCTGCGGTGATTTGTGGGGCATGGTGATGCTGTAATCGGTATTAAACAGCATCACATATTCCACGACCTGACTGCGGTTATCCAGCGAAGCGGCACTGTTGCTGACACTGATGTTACCCAGATTAAGCGTAGGTATTTCATCATTATCATCAATCAATTGCACACCGTAATGGCGTAGACGGGCTGTCACCATACGATAAATATCGCTGCGGTCATCACCCACGACATGGATTGCTTTCAGCTGAGAGGGCAGCAGTTTTTCATCGATATCCCCCCGCATATGAAAGCCGCAACCGGTGAGCAGTAAGCTCACCAGTATCATCACACCACAGACCAGTCGTTTCATAGTTTAGCCAACCACGATATTGAGCAGTTTGCCCGGTACATAGATCACTTTGCGCACGGTCAGATCAGCCACGAATTTCACCACAGTATGATCTTGCATTGCCAGTGCGTGTACTTGCTCTTGTGTCGCATCTGCGGCCACAGTCAGTTTGCCACGTACCTTGCCGTTTACCTGCACTACGACCAGTTTTTCATCTTCCACCATCGCAGCGGCATCAGCTGTTGGCCAAGTGGCTTGATCGATATCGGCATGACCCAGTGCTTGCCACAGATGGAAGCAAACGTGTGGGGTGATTGGGTAAAGCATCAGCACGACGTTAGTCAGCACTTCTTGTACCAGTGCGCGATCTTGCTCTGACTCTTGTGGTGCTTTCGCCACACGGTTCATCAGCTCCATGACCGCGGCAATCGCGGTGTTGAACGTCTGACGGCGACCGATGTCATCGCTGAACTTGGCAATAGTTTTGTGCAACTCACGACGCAATGCTTTCTGCTCGTTAGTTAAGCTGGCGACATCTAACGAAGGTGCAGCACCTTTCGCGGTGTGTTCAGCCACAGCTTTCCACAGACGCTTCAGGAAGCGTTGCGCACCATCGACACCGGACTCTTGCCATTCCAGCGTCATGTCAGCTGGTGAGGCAAACATCATGAACAGACGCACGGTGTCAGCACCGTAACGTTCCACCATCAGCTGCGGGTCGATACCGTTGTTTTTCGATTTCGACATTTTGGTCATTCCGGAATGAATCACTTCACGACCTTCATTGTCGGTGGCTTAAACGATGCGGCCTTTTTCGTCACGTTCTACTTTCACATCAGTTGGGCTGACCCAAATCCGTGCACCGTTTTCGGTGTAATAGAAAGCATCGGCCAGCACCATGCCTTGGCACAACAGACGGGTGAATGGCTCATCGCTTTTTACCATGCCGGAATCGCGCAGTAATTTGTGGAAGAAACGCGCATACAGCAGGTGCATACACGCGTGTTCGATACCACCGATGTATTGATCGACTGGCAACCAGTGGTTAGCGCGATCGGTATCGAGCATACCTTGTTCATAATCCGGGCAGCAGTAACGGGCGAAATACCAAGACGACTCCATGAAGGTATCGAAGGTGTCAGTTTCGCGCAGCGCTGGTTGGCCGTTGTAAGTGGTTTTTGCCCACTCAGGATCCGCTTTAATTGGGCTCTGTACGCCGTCCATCACCACATCTTCTGGCAGGATCACTGGCAGTTGATCGGCAGGTGCTGGTACTACAGTACCATCTTCCAATGTCAGCATTGGAATTGGTGCGCCCCAGTAACGTTGACGTGATACACCCCAGTCACGCAGACGGAAGTTGACAGTGCGTTTACCTAAACCCTGAGTTTCCAGTTTGGTACAGATGGCATCAAAGGCTTGTTTGAAATCTAAACCATCAAATTCGCCGGAATTAAACAGCACACCTTTCTCGGTGTAGGCAGCGGCTGAGATATCTGGTGCAGTACCATCTTCTGCGGCGATCACGGCACGAATTTCCAGACCGTATTTATGGGCAAATTCAAAGTCACGCTGATCGTGGGCTGGAACCGCCATAACGGCACCGGTGCCGTAATCCATCAGCACGAAGTTCGCGACCATGATTGGCACACGACGACCATCGAGTGGGTGCAGGGCATACAGGCCGGTGGCCATGCCTTTTTTCTCCATCGTCGCCAGTTCTGCTTCGGCTACTTTGGTGTTCTTGCACTCTTCGAGGAAGTCAGCCAGTGCGGCATTGCTTTCTGCCGCCTGTTTTGCCAGCGGGTGCGCCGCGGCCACTGCCACATAAGTCACGCCCATCAGGGTGTCCGGGCGGGTGGTGTAAATATCAAATGACTGGTCGCTGTTTTCCACGTTGAAGGTCATGGTCAGACCTTCTGAGCGGCCAATCCAGTTGCGCTGCATGGTTTTCACCATTTCCGGCCAGCCATCCAGCTTGTCCAGATCGTTCAGCAGCTCTTCAGCGTAGGCAGTGATTTTGATAAACCACTGCGGAATTTCTTTCTGTTCGACCGGCGTATCACAACGCCAGCAGCAACCGTCTTGCACCTGTTCGTTAGCCAGTACAGTCTGGTCATTCGGGCACCAGTTCACAGAAGAGGTTTTTTTATACACCAAGCCTTTGTTATACAGCTCAGTGAAGAACCACTGTTCCCAACGGTAATATTCAGGCGTGCAAGTTGCCAGCTCACGATCCCAATCGTAAGACAGACCCAGCATCTTCAGCTGGCCCTTCATGTATTCGATGTTTTCGTAAGTCCATTTGGCCGGTGCGGAATTATTTTTGATCGCCGCATTTTCAGCTGGCAGACCGAATGCGTCCCAACCGATGGGCTGCAGTACATTTTTGCCATTCAGGCGCTGGTAACGGGAGATTACGTCACCGATGGTGTAGTTACGCACATGACCCATGTGCAGACGGCCTGATGGATAAGGGAACATAGACAGGCAGTAGAATTTCTCTTTATCTACTTTCTCGAAGGCTTTGAATGTCTGCTGTTTATCCCAATGCCGTTGAACTTCCGGCTCCAGGGACTGGGGATTATATTGTTCTTGCATAACTGACATGGGTATATCCGACTCGACAGAAGTGGAGGGTGATCCGTTAGAAAATCCCCATAGGATACTTGTATTGCCGGATCGCAACAATAGCTGAGCGGGCTCACAGGCTTTTTCCGTAACACACGCTATGCTTAAAGCAGTTAATATCAGAAGGATAACACCATGTCAGAACAAAACAGCCCGGACAAAAAACCGAAGGGGTATGAACTGTTTATGAGTCATGTTCGTGCCTTCTGGAGTGAAAAAGGGGCACCGACGCGCGAAAATCTGCAGCATTGGCTAAAAGAAGTCGAAGCCTTTGTGGTGGCGGCAGAAGACCTCACTAAAGATGAACTGGCGCTGACCAGTGCTTATGTGAATGAAGAGCTGACTGAGTTTTTAGATGCTCCCGGTGGTTACCAGGATTCCGCGTTTTTTAATGCTTTGCAGAATACGGCTTGGGAGTGGTTATTAGCTGCCAGTGATCGTACGCAGATAGAGCAGATCGCAGTGGAAAATGATCTGCACCATGCTAATGGTTATAAGCTCGGCGAATGGATGGCACCAGGGCAAAAGATCTGCAAGCAATGCGGACATCGTGAAACCTTAACGCATTCCGTCGCGCTCACCCCATGCCTGCATTGTGGCGGTGAACATTTCCAGCGGCAGCCTTTATTACCTTGATGTGAATAATGGGTTTGGCCAATAAAAAACAGCGCTCAAAGGCGCTGTTTTTGTATAACCAGAAAAAGTGTTAACCCAGCTGATTGGTTGGCTGGCGTTCCAGCCAGGTTTTGATATTCCGCGCATCGCTGATACGGCCGGAGGTCGCACCGGCATCCAGAAACACCATCACCATAGGTTTACTTTGCACTTCAGCAACCATCACCAGGCAACGGCCGGCTTCTTTGATATAGCCAGTTTTAGATAACTGAATATCCCATACACCTTCACGCACTAACGCATTACTGTTTTTGTAATGCAACTGACGACCGGAAGCACTGATGATGTCATGTTCGGTTGAGGTCGTGAACTGACGGATCTGCGGATAACGATAAGCAGCTTGTACCATCAATGCTAAGTCGGCTGCAGTCGAGGTATTGTCTTTGTTCAGCCCTGTTGGGTCATAAAACACCGTGTGGTTCATGCCCAGAGCACGTGCTTTGCGGTTCATTGCGGCAACAAAGGCACTGGTTCCGCCAGGATAAGTGCGAGCCAGCGAGTGTGCTGCGCGGTTTTCAGATGACATCAGCGCCAGCCACATGGTGTCGTAACGAGACAGTGTGGTGCCTACTTCCAGACGGGAGCTGGATTTTTTAACCCGATCCACATCGGCATCACTGATGGTGATCGGTTGGTCCATCGATAACTTGGCATCCAGAACAACCATGGAGGTCATTAATTTTGTAATGGAAGCAATCGGTGTACGGCGTGCGGCGTTTTTGCCATAAATCATGCGACCGGTATTTGCATTCATCACCAACGCTGAGCTGGAATCCAGAAATGGACTGCCGCTGGTTAACGGTATATTGGTAACCCGAGTCGGGTTGGCTGCCGGGCTGGCTTTAACAGGCGCAACAGACCGCGACGCGATACGCGCTGGTTTGGCATCGACATGCTGTGCCAGTTGGTGCGATTTGTTTTTCTGTACCCGGCTGTATTTGTTCAGTCGTTGCGTGGAATTGAGCGCAATATTGGTCACGGCGCTATTTTTCGTGGCTTTAATTTTTCCAGCTTTAGTTGTTTTAGTTACGGGTGCTGTTTTGGTTGCCAGTGTTTTAACCGGAGACTTCATTTTGCTGACTTTGGCGGTAGCAATAGGTGTTTTAACTGCACGCTTCACCACAATTGTTTTTTTCAGCACCGGTTTAATTACGGGTTTGCTGATAACCGGCTCGTCAGGCACATAGGGTTTTGGCGTGGTCGCGGCAAAACTTTGCGAAGAAAAACAGATTAATCCAAATAAGAACGCTACTACCTTGTTCATCGCTATGTCCTGAAACAGTGAATCTAAATCAGCCAGAAATCGGGAGCCGGATTATACCGCCAACCGACCGGTTCTGGTTACCAGAGATAAAAGAAAATTGTTACTGAATGTCGTTTATCGTCATATCCCGTGATAATTGTAATGTTTTATTGAGTACACCTTCGGTGACGTCCAGCTGATAATCACCAGAAAGCTGAAATATTCGCCATTTTTTGGGGTCGTAACCTTTGAGGCCAATAAAGTCTTTGGCTTCTGTCTGGCTTTTAAACGCCATGGCTCCCGGGTAGAGACCAAACAAGCAGGGTCCAAGTTTGATCACCGTTTTCCCCTGTGCCAACGCAGTGGCATCGGCTGGTGAACTAATTGTATAAATGGGGTGCATCGGTGATGTTCGAACCATGGGAACACTGATCCGCTGGATGTCTACCCATGCAGCCACGGCGGCAAAAATGATCAGTGATAATTGGAGCAGAAAACGTTTCATTCATTTGTTTCCCATAGAGTCCACTGATGGTTATTTGCTCTTCTTAAACGCTAGATTAGGTTAAAAAAAATGGAGGAGCCAGTGG
>JAQUHG010000155.1 GCA_028683735.1 Tolumonas sp.
GTAAACAACGCCTGAACTACCCGTTAAAACCATTACAAGTTACTGAACCAGAAGAGAAGTTAAACATTCTGTTAGTGGTAGTTAGTGGTTTACGTGCAGATATGCTTAAGCCTGATGTCATGCCATTTTTAAGCGATTTTGCTGCTAAAAATCAGCAATTTACACAACATATTGCGGGCGATAACGATCATGCCGGTAGCTTGTTCAGCCTATTCTATGGTTTACCCGAAGCCTACCGCAGTAATTTTGATGCCGAAGATATCTCTCCCGTTTTACTTGATGAATTACAACGCCAAGACTACTTGTTGAGCGCATTTTCAAGTAATGGTCTGAATCAGGATATCTACAAGAAAAGCATTTTTCATAGTGTCAGACAAATCAGCCGCCGTAAAAATGAGCTGACTCCGCATAGCGATCAACAAACGTTTGCAAGCTGGCAAAGTTGGCTTGGACGGCAAAATCAGGATCGTCCTTGGTTTAGCTATCTGAACATTGCGATGCCAGCTACATTAGCATTACCAGCTGATTACCAAGGTCCGTTCCAACCTGAGTTGACGGATAGCAATCCGTTTGCGGCATTTACCCCGGAAAATCATAATAAATTTATCAATCGTTATAAAAATGCGGTGCATTACAGTGATGAACAGTTACGACAATTAATAACCACGTTGCAGGAACATCAGCTGTCAGAAAAAACGATTGTGATTATCACGGCTGATCGGGGGCTGGAGTTTAATGAAACCAACACCAATAGCTGGGGTTCTGGTAGCAACTATTCCACCTACCAGATGCAGGTGCCATTAATTATCAGTTGGCCCGGGAAAACTGCTCATCGCTGGGAGAAACTGACAACCCATTACGATCTTGCCCCCACCTTGCTGCATGATGCACTGGGTATGGAAAATGAAGATAAGACCTACAGCAGTGGCAGTAATTTGTTTGCTAATCAGCAACATGATTGGCTATTACTCGGTAACCGTCAGCACTATGTGATCTATGAGCCGAACACCATCACTGAGTTTAATCGTCAGGGTGATTTCAGCGTCTATACCAGAAAAAATTACCAACTGGTCGATGATGCGCGTCCCAATATGGCGGCATTACTGCAAGTCATGAATGAATTAACCCGTTTTAAAGATGCACAGTAATAGATTAACGCTACCTGATAGCTGGACTCCGTTATCAGGTAGCCAAGTATTGCTGTGTAATATGACCTCGCTTAGTCTCTTTGTTCCCGATAACTTATCAGACGAAGAACAAGCCCGACTACGAACCATATCTCATCCGATTCAGGCAAAGTTCTATCAACAGAGCCGCTGCTTATTACGCACACTGCTCGGGCAATTACTGCATCAGCCACCAACCGAGATCCGTTTTTCTACTGCAGCTCATGGCAAACCGCAGCTCACACAACACCAATTACAATTTAATATCAGTCACAGTCAGCATTGGTTATGCGTTGCTTTAGCAACCGCTCCGGTTGGTGTGGATATTGAATTGACAACGGAAGCTCCGATACGCCCCTGGCTAGCGTTAGCTAAACGTTTTTTTACCATGCATGAATATCAATATCTGACTAAACAGCCCGCTGATAAATTGATGCATGCTTTTTTCCAATTGTGGACACAAAAAGAAGCGGTATTAAAAGCGCATGGTGGCGGGATCAGTGCCGGTCTGCAACGGCTTGACCTGCTGACTCATTTACATTCATTAGATGAAAAAATATATGCAACGGAATATTCTCAGCCAATTCCCGAATTGCATTGTGCTGTTAGTTTACCAACCAAGGTTGAAAGCCCAATAAGTTACTATATTCTCAACGATCAGCTTGAAATTGAGCCCTTACAGCCACCATATATACATCACCTTTGTCTGAAGCCGAATTCATTATGATTGTTACCATCACACCAGAAAATTTTCGTACCGAATTACTTGATGCATCCCGACAAAAGACCGTAGCTGTCTTCTTTTATGCTGATCAATTGCCAGAATGCCAGCCTATGGGGCAACAACTGGAACAATTGATTGGCTTGACTAATCCGATGGTGACACTGGCAAGAGTCGATGTCGCAGATCCACAGTTACAATCGTTAGCTGTGCAACTTGGCTTACAGGCGCTGCCTGCTGTGGTTATCTTCAAAAATGGGCAACCGGCTGACGCCTTAATGGGCCCACAAGACCCCGCGGCAGTAGAAAATATGCTGGCTAAATATCTGCCGAAAGAAGACGACACACTATTCGCGGAAGGCCAACAGTTATTACAAAATGGCGATGCGGGTGCCGCATATGCTGTATTAAAAAAAGCCCAGCAACTGGCTCCACAACGCTATGAAATAACCACCGCACTGGCGGATGCTTGCGTAAAATCAGCCCGGCTGGATGAAGCGCAAACTCTGTTGGAAAGCATTCCGAACGTTTATCAGGATTCCGCTTACCAGCAGGTAAAATCGGCATTAGATCTGGCGCAACAAGCATCCGACAGCCCAGAAATAAGAGCGCTTGAAACTCAACTCGCTTTAGAGCCAGACAACACACAGCTCAAGCAAGATTTGGCGATTCAATACAGTCAGGCCGGACGTAAGCAAGAAGCGTTGGACATGTTATTTACCATCCTGAGTCGCGACCTGAATTTTGGTGAAGCCAGAAAAACCTATCTGGATATTTTAGCCACCATGGGCAGCGATCCATTGGTATCTAAATACCGGAAAAAACTCTACACCCTGCTCTACTAAATAATTATCAGATAATAATAAAAAGGCCCGATTTCATGTCGGGCCTTTTTATTTACTACATTGTATTAATACGAGCCTATCGATGCCTCTGTCCGGGTACTTCCCGGCCAGGAGTTAACGACCGCTTTAACCAGTGTGGCGAGAGGAATTGCAAAAAATACGCCCCAAAACCCCCATAATCCACCGAACACCAATACGGCTAAGATAATGGCTATGGGATGCAAATTCATGGTTTCTGAAAACAGTAACGGCGTCAGAATGTTTGCATCCAGCGTTTGAACAATGGCATAGGCTAACATCAGATAAGCGAAATCAGAGGATAACCCCCATTGGAACAAAGCCACCACGGTCACCGGGATCGTCACAGCGACAGCGCCGATATAAGGGATCAAGACAGAACAACCGACCGAAATGCCCAGCAATAGCGCATAGTTGATCCCCATGAAGGCAAAAACCACATAATTTGCTGCACTGACTACTAAAATATGAATAACTTTGCCACGAATGTAGTTGGTAATTTGATCATTCATTTCCAACCAAACCCGGTTTGCTAATTCCCGATTATTGGGTAAAAAACGCTTCAGCATCAGCAACAAACGCTCTTTGTCTTTCAACATAAAGAAAATTAAGAGCGGAACTAAGACCATATATACCAGCACAACGGCAATATTCATCAATGATGTAAAAGAGAATGAAACCAGCACACCACTATTGTTGAGCAAACGGTCTTGAATAACGGCAGTGATGCTATCAACCAATGATGCATCAAAGAAATCAGGATAATGCTGCGGCAGTTTTTTAAGGTACTCCGTACCATTAGCCAACATCACAGGCCCTGCTTTCACCAACGTCATACCTTGACGGAACACCGCAGGTAAAATACCAAATCCGATTAACAACATAAGCCCAATGAAGACGAGTAGAACCAATGTTGTTGCACTACTTCGGCCAAGACCTATTTTTGTCAGACGTTGAACAAACCATTCCAGCAGATAAGCGATAACCAACGCTGCCAGAACAGGCGCTAAAATATCACCATAAAAATAGATAACTGCAAAACCACCAACCAACAACCAAAATAAGGTTACTGCGTTCGGATCCGAGAAGCGCCGACGATACCAATTTAATAATACGTTTAACATCCTGCCGATTCCGTTGAATTCATCGTACAATTGCCTAGTGTAATCGCTTGCGCGGTATTTTTCGCATGTCGAAACAGATAATTATCAAAGAAAGGGGTACGTTGTGCTTTATCGTTGCCTGAAAAAACTACTGCTGTGTTTTAGCACCGCATGTTGCCTTATGTTTTCCACCCTATCACACGCTGATTCTCAGTTACCGGATATCGGTACCGCCGGGGTTTCAGCCCTATCCGTCGAACAAGAAGTATTATATGGCAAAGCTTTTATGCGTTTTGCCCGGGCGAGTTTACCCATCATCGATGATCCGGTGCTTAACGAATACATTAATGATCTGGGAATGCGACTGGTAAGCCAAGCAAATAACGTTCGCTTCCCTTTCACTTTTTTCCTGGTGAAAGACGACAGTATTAACGCCGCCGCATTTCTTGGTGGCCGCGTAAAAGTACATAGTGGTTTATTTCTGCATGCAGAAACAGAAAGTGAACTGGCTGGCGTGTTAGCGCATGAAATCAGCCATGTCACCCAACGGCATATAGCCCGCTATATGGAAGATCAGGCCAAAAGTGCCCCACTCTCGATAGCCGGTTTAGTCGGTTCCATCGCACTAGCGATGCTGAACCCAACAGCTGGTGCTGCGGCTATCAACACAACGATGGGCTTAACGGTACAAAACTCGATTAACTTCACCCGCGATAATGAATATGAAGCCGATCGGATCGGCATGGCATTACTCTACAATGCCGGTTTTGAACCAACTGGCATGATGACGTTTTTCCAAAAACTTGCTGCCGAAAACCGTTATTCATCTAAATTACCCGAGATGCTGTTAACCCACCCCATCACTGAGAATCGTATTGCTGAAGCCAGAAACCGGGCCAGCAGTTACCGCATACGTCATCTTGAATCTAGCTTAGATTTTTTACTGGCAAAAGTTCGCATCCAAGCGATGTACAGTAACCAGAGTGCCGATGGTTTACTGACCTTCTTCGAACAACAAGCGGGAAAAAACAGTGAAAACTCTGCACCTTGGTTAGCGGCTCAATATGGTAAGGCATTGTCATTGCTGCAATTAAATAAAATACCTGAAGCAGGTGAAGTACTGACTCAGCTGAGTAAACGCAAACCCGATAACCTTTTCTTTCAAGATTCACTGACCGATCAGGAAATTGCGGCACAACAATTTAACGCGGCGATAAGTCGGCTGGAACAACGGAATCAAAGCATGCCGGATAATCCGGTCATCATCATGAATCTGGCGAATGTTTATCTGAAGGCAAATAAAGCGGATGCTTCGATTCGTTTGTTGGATCAATATACCCGCAATAATCCGGAATCATCGGTGGCATGGCAGTTACTGGCAGAAGGGTATGAACAAACCGCTAATCAAGCCGGTTTTCATCAAGCCCAGGCGGAATATTTAGCCTTACGTGGTGAAATTGACCAAGCGACCGATCAACTACACATGGCACGCGCGAACACCGCCGACAACTTAAGTCAGGCCCGGATTGATGCACGCATCGCTGAATTGGAAGAGCAGAAAAAAGTGGATAATAGCCTGAAACGCTAAAGTTCCAACACTTCCTTAATAAAAGGAATGGTCAATTTACGCTGGGCATGCAACGACGCATTGTCCAGCGTATCCAGCGCTTGCAGCAGAGTCCGCATATCTCGCGATAAACGATTGAGTAGAAAGCGACCCACATCAACAGGAAGTTTGAACCCACGTAATGCCGCGCGTAACTGTAAGGCGCCCAATTTCCCTTCATCATCCAACTCATGTAACTGAAATGACACACCCCAGTCGAGACGCGATGCTAAATCAGGTAAACAGAGGCCTAATTTACGCGGAGCGGTAGTTGCTGACATGATCAATGAACCACGGCTGGTTTCCTTCCAGCGGTTAAACAAATTAAACAGTGATTCTTCCCAAAGTCGATCGCCAGCCACAGCATCGAGATTATCAAGACATAACAGCGGCATACGCTCCATGCCCTCCAGAATATCCGGGGAGTATTGTTCGTGCCGATCGAGAGGAATATAAACGGCAGATTCACCATTGCCATTAATTTCAGCGCAGGTGGCATGCAATAGATGCGAACGCCCCGAACCGCGACAACCCCAAAAATAAAGTAATGGTACGCCTTCGCCAATGGCTGCATTTTTCAAAGTCGTGATAAGTTGCGCATTACTGCCGGGATAAAAACTGGCAAATGTTTCATCATCAGGTAGTTGAACAGCCAGTGAAAGTTGGGTTGATTGCAGCATTATCACCGCCTGTTAATAAAACTGAGAATAAGAAGATTGCACGGGATCAACCTGACGAGGCTGTGTAACGTTTTTTACAGTGATAGTGTTACGCTCTTGTGTATAAGCCTCTAGCGCAGTAACAACCTGATTCGCGAGTTGATTTGGCATTCCACGAGCTTGCCCACGGATAATTACCGCGCCATCATTCCGGGCATCATGCAGCTGCCAATCTAATGTCCATTCACCATTTTGCTGATGTAACTGCCCTAACAGCAATTTATCCGCATCATAGCGCCGACTGACCAGCAACAATGGAGACATAAAGGCATTTTCTATTGTCGCGGGCTGGATCTGAGTTACATCATCAAGATCCATGATTGGAAAAATAAAACGGTAATTCACAGAACCTTGGTAATTGAACAGTTGAGGCCAACGCGTCGATTTATCATCCGGTACTATTTGTTCTTTCACCGTGCTATCGACTAACCAGCAAAGAATTCGTTCTGGCATAGCCTGAGATGGAAGGCTCCACCCCAGACTTAGCAGCAAACAGCATCGCAGTAATAGACGCCAGCAGCAATTTTTCAAAATGGTTATTTAGTTCCGAAAATTTTATCGCCTGCATCACCCAAGCCTGGAATGATATAACCTTTTTCATTCAAGCCTTGGTCGATAGAAGCGCAATAAACTTCTACATCATCGTGCGCTGCTTGTAATGCTGCCAGCCCTTCTGGTGCAGCTACCAAAATAATGACCTTGATCTGTTTGCAGCCTTTCTCTTTCAACAAATCGATGGTTGCAATCATGGAACCACCGGTTGCCAGCATCGGATCAACTATCAACGCCAAACGCTCATCAATATTGCTGACAATTTTCTGGAAATAAGGAACAGGTTTCAGTGTTTCTTCGTCACGATAAATACCGACCACACTCACACGTGCGCTTGGCATATGTTCCAGAACACCGTCCATCATGCCCAAACCAGCACGCAGAATAGGCACTACCGTGACCTTTTTCCCTTTGATCTGATCCACTTCTACCGGACCATTCCAACCATCAATGGTTACTTTTTCAGTTTCAAAATCGGCGGTAGCTTCATATGTCAGCAGGCTGCCCACTTCTTTGGCCAGTTCGCGGAAACGTTTCGTACTTATATCAGCTTCACGCATCAGACCCAGTTTGTGTTTAACCAGCGGGTGTTTTACCTCGACAACTTTCATTATGAACTCCGTAATTTGATTATCTGGTTAAGATCTTATCATTCACATCAGACGAAAATGAATGTTTTCTGCTACAAACCGCAGGTTTTCTTTTTCTCTTCGTTCCTGACTGCTAGAATAGGGACTGTTTAATCTCCCCCTTAACAGCGATTACGACAAGGATCTATCGTGACTGACAAGACTTCACTGAGCTACAAGGACGCTGGCGTTGATATCGATGCAGGTAATGCCCTGGTTGAGCGTATCAAAGGCGTTGCCAAACGCACCCGCCGTCCTGAAGTAATGGGCGGATTAGGTGGTTTTGGTGCTCTGTGCCGAATTCCGGCTGGTTATCGCGAACCTATCCTGGTTTCTGGTACTGATGGCGTCGGCACCAAATTGCGTCTGGCGATCGATCTGAAAAAACACGATACCGTTGGTATCGATCTGGTTGCAATGTGTGTGAACGACCTGATCGTTCAAGGTGCAGAACCGCTGTTCTTCCTGGATTACTATGCAACCGGTAAATTGGATGTCGATACTGCGGCCGCAGTAGTGACTGGTATTGGTGCCGGTTGTGAACAATCCAACTGTGCATTAGTCGGTGGTGAAACGGCTGAAATGCCAGGCATGTACGAAGGTGAAGACTACGACATGGCAGGTTTCTGCGTGGGCGTGGTTGAAGCATCAGAAATCATCGACGGCTCTAAAGTTGCCGCTGGCGATGCACTGATTGCCCTGGCCTCTTCCGGCCCGCATTCT
>JAQUHG010000156.1 GCA_028683735.1 Tolumonas sp.
GATCAGAATATAGCTGCCGCCATTTTGTTCCCAGTGTTCAAAACCGCTGATAAACGACTGCGCGGTCTGAATGGCATAATCCAAAACTGGATCTTCATGATCCATTTTTTCCAATAACCAATCCGGGTTTAAATCAGCCTGTGCGATTAAATTTTGAATACGCTGTAACCGCGTCTCTTGTTGCAATTTTTGTACGTCAGAATTGGCCTGTTTTTCATATTCGGCACGCAGTTGTTCATAGTTATATTCGGGGACGGGAATATGAGAACGACGGATGCGTTGTAAGCGAGTCAACAGGGAGTTTACTTGTTGTTTCGTTTGATCATCACTTGAATTGACACGAGGCAACTCTTCTTGATTCTCTTTTAATGGATCATTGTGTTCACTCATGATCTTCCCCTTGCTGTTGTTTTAGTTGTTGCGCATGAGCAATCATCTCTAATGCTCGTTGACTCGGTTCATTACTTATATTTTGTGCGGTAGTTGCAGCCGTCGTTTGCTGATAACCAATCGTGTCGGTTTGCTTGCGTTGATAACGACGGCTTTTCAGCATTTTGACAAATTTCATCATCCATTGATGTTGTGTGGCAAAGCGTTCTGGTCTGCCAAGCCAATAGGCGATAAATTCACCACGTTCTTCTTCATCATAATGCGGGTCAATTAAACCACATAACTGGCAGATCCCTACAAACTGATGATCAGGCTGCCATTCGGTATGCATAGCAAAAGCGGGTTGTGCCAATGGTGCGGCCTGCGATGCTAGCAAAGGGAGTGTGACGTATTGTTGGTGATAATGCTCTGCCGCAGTAGCTATCGCTGGTAACTGAATCAAACCGGCTTGCACCAATTCATCGAATAATTGCGTGAGTTGGCGTGCGGTGACCTGATAGCTGAAACCGCCGATAACGTGTGGATCTTCAACTGCCAGCGCACGGCCAAGTTCAGGATAATTGATCAACACTGGTTGCTGTTGTGTTGCCATGCGCCGTAAGTGCAGACAATACAGAGTTCGGGCCGGATGACTGAGACGAGGCTGGTTTAGTAATAAGAATTCTTGTGGCGACATCGTCATTATTCCTGCTGTATTGGCTCATTATCTCTGATTTATGCGGATGAAGACAAACGAATATCTGGCGATAGTACAGGTTAGCAAATCCAAGGATAAAATAGTCAATTCTGTGAAATTCTAAAAATTTAAAAATAAGTCAACTTTCGTTCGTCCGATATGTTAGCTACGCTATTCATAAAGCCGAGATTCGGGATAACGCCATGGTTCATGGAACCAGTCAGCAAAAAATATTACTAATCGAAGATGAAGCAGTGTTTCGTATGACGCTGGGTGCTTATCTGCGTAGTAAAAACTACCTGTTGATGGAAAGCAAAAATGGTGCGGAAGGTTTAGCTTGTGTCGCCATGTTTCAACCTGATGTTGTGCTTTGCGACTTACATATGCCAGGTATGACAGGGCATCAGGTTATCAACATCATTCATCAACGGTATCCAACTATTCCGGTCATTGTCATTTCTGGTGTGGCTCGTTTTGATGATGTGACTCAGGCATTACGGGAAGGGGCTTGCGATTATCTGCTTAAACCGATCACTGATTGGAATGTAGTCACTGAAGCGATAGAACAAAGTTTATCGAATGCTGAACCGGGTGATCATTATCAGGAATTACAACAGCACCGAGCTGTGCTGCGTAAAGATGACTACACCGCAACCAAACTCATGCACATGATGCAAAATAAGACATCACCGATAACGTTAGGGCAATGGCGCATTGATTACAGTTCAACCACTCCGTTGTTATATGCGGATTTTTACTCGGTCGATAATGCACTGATGGTTGTAATAGTGGAGCTGTATGCGGAGATGCTGGATGTGGCATTTGTTGCGGCTATGATTAAATTTTTGTTAGACCCGCCTTATCGTCAATATCAGCAGAATGAAAATGACATTTTTGATTCGCCGCGCAATGTGCTGAGTTATTTGAACTGGCATATTTGTCAATCGGGCATCCTTTGTAATATTAATTGTTCAGTATTACTGTTGCCTGATGATACGGAAGTAGTTCATTTTGCCAATGCCGGGTTGAGTTTTCCGCATTGGTTAAAAAAAGCAGCTAATCTCTCGCTGGGGCTATTACCCGAAGTGGAATATCACAATTTTAATAAAGTGATCAGTTATCCGTTTGAAATGCAGGTGCAGGGAGAGGCTGAGAATAATCTGATGCTGAAAATTGCCAGAGGATAATTGATCTAATAGCGAAGAGAAACAGGGGCAGTTAACACTGCCCCCTAGGTTTTTAATCCAGCGTTTTAACTAATTCTTTCAGGTAAGCTTTGAAATCATTTTTCAGTGATTTATGACGCAGTGCATATTCCACATTGGCTTTCATATAGCCTAATTTGCTACCACAGTCGTGGCTCTTGCCTTTCATCATATAAGCATTAACCGGCTGTTTGTCCATCAGCATTGCGATGGCATCAGTCAGCTGAATTTCATCGCCAGCACCCAACGGCGTTTTTTCCAGCAGAGGCCAGATGTCAGCAGACAGGACGTAACGACCTACTACTGCCAAGTTAGAAGGCGCTTTATCAATCGCTGGTTTTTCCACGATTTGGCTCATCGGTAGTGATGCACCCGGCGTCAATGTTTCACCGTTGACATTGGCAATACCATACTGATCGACGGTCTCTTTGGCGACGGGTTCAACCATGATCTGGCTAACACCTGTTTCACCAAATTGTTTCACCATGTCAGACAGGTTATCGGTTTTCAGATCGCAAGAAGCATCGTCAATCAGTACGTCTGGCAGTAACACCACAAATGGTTGGTCGCCAACTAGTGGGTGCGCACACAGGATCGCATGGCCCAAGCCTTTGGCTTCACCCTGGCGTATGTGCATGATGGTGACATCTTTCGGGCAGATATTCTGAATTTCAGCCAGCAACTGACGCTTAACACGTTTTTCCAGTGTTGCTTCTAATTCAAAACTTTTATCGAAATGGTTTTCGATAGAGTTTTTACTGGAATGCGTGACCAGCACGATTTCTTTAATACCCGCAGCAATTGCTTCACGCACCACATATTCAATCAGTGGACGGTCAACCACTGGCAGCATTTCTTTTGGAATTGCTTTGGTGGCTGGCAACATACGGGTACCCAGACCCGCTACAGGTAATATCGCTTTACGAACGGCAAATTGGGTGGTGCTCATTGTTAGTCCTTGTAATATACAGACAAGCTGGCGCTATCATAACCGACTTCCTATCCTTTGGTAGATCAATTTTGAATGGCAATAACTGGATTATTCCGGTGTCGTATAAGGATTTCTATTCAGTGGCATTTGTGTTTCTGCTGAAAAATTAGTTGGTTGCACTATGTTATTGATGCTTAATCGAGCCAGATTACTGCTGAGTAATTTAGGGCCAATGCCTTTGACTTGTTCAAGCTCTTCGATGCGTTGAAAGCCATGATGTTTTTCACGGTAAGTGATGATTGCTTGCGCTTTCTTTTTACCGATCCCTTTAAGGGTCATTAATTGTTCCACAGACGCAGTATTTAAATCGATTGATGTTTGTTCGCCAATATTGACCCTGGTGTCACTGAATGCTGCAAATTGATTTTCTACAGCCAGTGCAGTATTTGCCACAAATGGTAAAGCTGAAAGCAGTAAGGTAAAAATAGCTTTTTTGAACATAGGCTCTCTCCTGAAGTGATGAATTCATCATCAAACAGAAGTCAGGCAGTGCATACTGCCAGTTATGGCAGCATTGGCTATAAGTCAGTACGCAATGATCTAAATCTGTCGGGCATCATCGGGTAAACTGTCGGCAGATAAATTGGGGAATAAAATATGTTGAATGATGAATTAATTGCTGCGGTACTACAGATCGTAAAAGACGCCGGACACGCTATTTTGTCTGTCTATGATGAACCGGTAGAGTTGACGGTTAAAGCAGATGAATCACCCTTAACGCAAGCAGATAAAGCATCGCATCAATTGATTGAACAACAACTTCAGCTGCTGACACCTGAGTGGCAAGTGGTCTCTGAAGAATCGGATGACGCTGTGAAGGCAAAACGCACCACATTGCCAATCTATTGGCTGGTTGATCCACTCGATGGCACGAAAGAATTCATCAAACGGAATGGTGAGTTTACTGTCAATATTGCACTGATTGTTGATGGCATAGCGGTGTTTGGTGCTGTGGGGGTACCTGTACAGAATAAATTGTATTGGGGCGGTAAAGAGTATGGCTGCTGGCTGGAAGATGAAACCGGAATTCGCGCTTTATCAGGAACCATCCAATCAGACAGTGCGCCGTTGCGTGTTGTGGGCAGCCGTTCGCATGTGAATGCAGAAACAGCAGAATACCTCGAAAAGCTGGGCGAACATGAACTGGTATCCGTGGGCAGTTCGCTGAAGTTTTGTCTACTGGCTGAAGGCAAAGCAGACCTGTATCCGCGCTTAGGTCCAACTTGTGAGTGGGACACTGCTGCCGCGCAGGCGGTGTTGGAAGGTGCGGGTGGTAAAGTGGAAACACTGGCTGGGCAACCGCTGCGCTACAGCAAAGCAGATATTCTGAACCCTTGGTTTGTCGCTTCCATCTAAATGCAAAAAGGCCTGAACTCAGGCCTTTTTAATGTGTGTACTGGGTTGCTTCAGATGGTTTGTTTATACGGTTTTACCGTTACTTTGCCATAGACGCCGGCTGCAACGAACGGATCAGCATCCGCCCACGCTTTAGCTTCGGTCAATGATGGAAAATCCACAATCATCACGCTGCCGCTGAAACCGGCTTCGCCCGGATCATCCGCATCAATTGCTGGGTTTGGGCCAGCAGTCAGCACGCGGCCTTCAGCTTGTAATGCCTGTAAGCGGGCCAGATGAGCCGGGCGGTGTTCTTTACGTAATGGCAGACTATTTTCAATATCTTCTGCGATGATGACGTACCACATAACTATTCCTTATCCTGTTCTTGTTGGTTATTAGAAGGCAGGTAACGGTAAACATAAACACCGGTGAGCACTGTGCTGACCAGCATCAGACCTAAAACACCGAATACCTTAAAATCGACCCAGATCTCTGTTGGCAGATAGAAAGCGATATAGACGTTTAAAGCGCCAAGGATCCAGAAAAACAGACCCCAAGAGAAATTAATCCGGTTCCAGACTGTATCTGGCAGCACTAATTCTTTGCCTAACATTTTTTTCAGCAGCGGTTGCCGGAACAGAAACTGACTGGCCCACAAGGCAGAGCCGAATGCGGCATAGAGTACGGTGACTTTCCATTTAATGAAGTTTTCATTGTGGAAAAACAGGGTCATAGCACCAAAAACCAAAACTAAAGCCAAAGTAATTAACTGACCGCGTTCCAGTTTTTTATACAGAAACCAAACCACAACCATCTGTAGCAATGTCGCGGCCATTAATGCACCAGTGGCGGCATAAATATCGTGCAGTTTATAGACGGTAAAAAAGATGATGAGAGGGATGAAATCGAGCAGCTGTTTCATGTTTTGTCTCGTTGTTAACAAACGGTGACAGTTTAACCAGTGCCTGATGGAATGAAAAGAGAAAACGACAGCAGAAAAAACTCCCCCATTTTCAGGGGGAGTTTCAGAAGGCATTAACGCAGTGTTGCGGCTTTCATGCTCTTCACAAAAGTGGTTTATTTTTCCAGCATAACGGCAGGTTCCGCCAGATTTTGCTCGATGATTTTCACGACAGCAGAACCTGAAATCGCACCTGCAGCACCCGCGGCGATAGCCGCTTTTACTTGTTCTGGTTCGCTGATACCAAAACCCAACAAAGCTGGTGGCGCACCAAATTCTTTCAATGCTTGTAGTAAATGATCGACAGGCATCTGTGCACGAGTTTCAGTGCCAGTAACACCGGCGCGACTTAGCAGATAGGTGTAGCCGGAACTCAGTTTTGCTACTGTTTTTAGTGTTTCGTCGTCAGCATTGGGTGGCGCAATATAAATGCTCTCAATACCGACTTGGTCTGCCGCCGCTTTGAACGGTGCTGACATTTCAACTGGCACATCAGCGATTAGCACTGAGTCTACTCCGGCATCTTTCGCTTTCTGGTAGAAATCTTCCGGTGTGTGGGTATAAACCAGATTGGCATACAGCAGCAAACCAATTGGCAGCTCCGGATATTTAGCCCGAATGCGCGCCAGAATCTCAAAGCAGATCGCCGGTGTGGTATGAGCATGCAACGCACGAGTAGCTGCATCCTGAATGGTTGGGCCATCAGCCACCGGATCAGAGAACGGGATCGCCAGCTCCAGTGCATCGGCACCACCGGCGATCAGCGCTTCAATGATCTGCTCAGACAGTGCCGGGGTCGGGTCACCAATGGCGACGAAAGGCACAAACGCACCCTGATTGGCCGCATCCAGACGTTCAAACAATGCAGAATAACGACTCATAACAGCGCTCCTTTGCCTTCCAGTGCATCAGCTACAGTAAAAATATCTTTATCGCCACGACCGGATAAATTCACGATCAAAATCTGTTCTTTTTCTGGTTCAGCGCGTGCCATTTTTAGTGCGTGAGCCAGTGCATGGGAAGATTCCAGCGCCGGGATAATACCTTCACGACGGGAGAGTTCCTGGAACGCATCCAAGGCTTCTTTGTCGGTTGCTGATGGGTAGTCCGCACGGCCAATAGACGACAAGTAGGCGTGCTGTGGGCCAACCGATGGGAAATCCAGACCGGCAGAGATCGAGTGTGATTCTTCGACCTGACCGTCGTTATCTTGCATCAGATAAGAGACCATGCCCAGATAGATACCTTTACGGGCATGACCAATCGGTGCGCCATGTTTACCGGTTTCGATACCGTGACCTGCAGGTTCCACACCAATCAGGCGAACACCTTCTTCTTCAATGAAGGTGGCGAACATACCAATCGCGTTAGAACCACCACCGACACAAGCGACGACAGCATCAGGCAGACGACCTTCGGCTTCCAGAATTTGCGCTTTCGCTTCTTCACCGATCATGCGTTGGAATTCACGCACAATAGTCGGGAACGGGTGCGGGCCAGCGGCAGTACCCAGAATGTAGTGCGTATCTTTATAGTTCGCAGTCCAGTCGCGCATCGCTTCGTTACACGCATCTTTCAGCGTGGAAGAACCTGCGTGTACCGGAATAACTTCAGCGCCCATCAAACGCATACGGAACACGTTTGGTTTTTGGCGTTCGCAGTCAACCGCGCCCATGTAGATGCGGCAAGGCAGATTGAGCAGCGCACAGGCTAATGCGGTTGCCACGCCGTGTTGACCTGCACCGGTTTCGGCGATGATACGGGTTTTGCCCATACGTTTTGCCAGCAAGGCTTGCCCTAATACCTGATTGGTTTTGTGCGCGCCGCCGTGCAGCAGATCTTCACGCTTCAGGTAAATTTTAGTTTTTGTGCCTTGTGTCAGGTTACGGCACAAGGTCAGTGGTGTTGGACGACCGGCATATTCTTTCAGCAGATGCTGAAATTCAGCCTGAAATTCCGGGTCATCCTTGGCATCAACAAACGCTTTTTCCAGCTCCAGCAGCACTGGCATCAGGATCTGAGGGGAGTACATCCCGCCAAATTCACCAAAAAATGGGTCAAGTAAAGTCATTGCAATTCCTTTTTACAAAAATTCGGTAATTACCCGATTTAATAAATACGTAGCGCGATGAATGCACGCTGGATTTTGTCCGCATCTTTGATGCCGGGCGCGCTTTCCACGCCAGAATTTAAATCCACACCGAGGCAACCGACTTTGATGGCCTCCGGGATGTTTTCCGGGTTAATGCCACCGGCCAACATCAGTTTTTCTTTCGGTAAATCAGCCAGCAGCGACCAATCGAACGCATGACCAGTGCCGCCACTTTGATTGCCTACTTTGCTGTCGAGCAGCAAACGATCGGCGGTAAAGTTCAGATCGGGCAATACATCAGTGACCGCAACTGCTTTCCAGATCTGACAGCCAGGAATGAGTAACGTAATTTTTT
>JAQUHG010000157.1 GCA_028683735.1 Tolumonas sp.
TACGACCGAGTTGTTTGGCTTTGTATAATTGCACATCGGCACGATGCATTAATGACTGATAATCATCGCCCGGTGTGAATTCAGCTACGCCAAAAGAAGCGGTAACATTGTTTAAACGCTGGCTGGTATTTTTATTGATGATATTCAGTCGCTCGATTGCCCTGCGTTGTGATTCAGCGAACTGGCGAGCAATCAGTAGCTTGCGGGTTGGTAGTAATAAAGCAAATTCTTCGCCACCAATACGATAAATTTTTTCGCCGTTATTACAACTGTCACTGATGCGTTTTGCGATCGCTTTAAGTACTTGATCGCCAAATATGTGGCCGAAGTTGTCATTGATGGTTTTGAAGAAATCGATATCCATCATGATCAGGCTGAACGGTTTGTTCATGGCAATCATCGTATTGATTTCTTGATCAAACGCCCGACGATTCAGCACGTTGGTCATCGCATCTTCATAGGCTTCTTTACGGATCTCTTCGATACGATTTTTTAGGTCACCAATTTCTTTTTCGGCATCCGTTAATTGATCGCGAAAGAAGCGGGTGCTGACACCGATCTTCTGTGAGTTTTGTACTAATTCGCGTACTAACGCCACCATTTCATCTAAAGACAGACCTTCACTATCTATCTTGGCGAGTTGAGAAAAGCCTTTTTCCAACACTTGATGGAATTGCTCGGCATCGACTCTGGTGTCTTGCATGGTGACTTGTAGTTCGGTCGCGATGGCTTCCAGACTATGTTTTACCTGTTCACTATTACGCTCGGTATCCAGTGCTAAATGTTTTTGATAAAGCTGCTCGCTGGTGACAGCAGAGCAGAGCCCGGTTTCCGAAATGGAACGGTCAATTGCTTGATTTAATTGGGGATTCGTTTGCGCAACGTACGTATACCAAAGGGCATAATTAGTCGGTGTCGTTGGCACCTGATATTTAATCATCAGGGGGACAGCTTGTTTCAGATTAGCTGTTGATTGGGCAAACTCATCCATAGGCATTAACTCTGGCTCATTACTTGTCAGCATTAACATAGCATAGTTGTGAACGCGAATAGTGGTATTCCTGCCAAAAAGTGGTTGATTTCGCTATACTCATCATGACTTTATTTATTGCCAATGGCAGGCCTGTTTATGTCCCCCAAGGATCCTTTCGCCACACGCGAAGCTGAGAAATACGAAAAACCGATTGCGAGTCGTGAACTTATTCTTGCTCTGATTGAGAAAAATGGTCGTCCGATGTCTCGAGATGAGATCGAGAAGACGCTGATGTTGCAAGACGAAGATGAGGTGGAAGGATTACGCCGTCGCCTGCGCGCGATGGAACGGGATGGACAGCTTGTCTTTACCCGCAGTAAAGCATACGCCTTACCGGATAAGCTGAATCTGATCAAAGGTTATGTTATCGGCCACAAAGATGGCTATGGTTTTCTGCGCCCTGAAACGGGCGGTGCCGACTTGTTCTTGAATCAATGGGATATGGCGAGCCTGATGCACGGTGATTATGTACTGGTGCAGCCAACTAAAATCGATGCGAAAGGTCGTCAGGAGGCGCGTTTAGTTCGCCTGCTGAAATCCCGCGATATGGATCTTGTAGGACGCTATTTTGTTGAAAATGGCGTTGGTTTTGTGGTGCCGGATGATAACCGCATCATTCAGGATATTCTGATCGCGCCGGATGCCACTTTAGGTGCGCGTCAAAGCCAGATCGTGGTGGTGCGGGTCACGCAGCGTCCAACCGGTCGCTTGAATGCGATGGGGCAGATCCTGGAAGTGCTGGGTGACAATATGGATCCCGGCATGGAGATTGATATTTCCATCCGTAAATTTGGCATTCCGCACGAGTGGCCACAAGAAGTTCTGACGCAGATCAAATCGCTGACCGAACAGGTGCCAGAAGAGGCGAAAGAAGGGCGTGTTGATTTACGTCAGTTGCCACTGATGACCATCGATGGTGAAGATGCCCGCGATTTTGACGATGCAGTATTCTGTGAGCGTAAACGCGGTGGTGGCTGGCGCTTATGGGTAGCGATTGCCGATGTGTCGTATTACGTCCGCCCTGTACCGCACTGGATAATGAAGCCTATAACCGCGGTAACTCGGTCTATTTCCCAGAATTCGTGGTGCCGATGCTGCCGGAAGTGCTCTCGAATGGCCTTTGCTCGCTGAATCCGCAAGTGGATCGTCTCTGTATGGTTTGCGAAATGACCATCTCGGAAGCGGGTCGTTTATCGGGGTATAAATTCTTTGAAGCGGTGATGAATTCACATGCGCGTCTGACTTATACCAAAGTTGCCGCAATTTTGGATGGTGATGTCAAACTCCGTGAACAATACACTACGTTAGTGCCGCATATTGAGGAATTACACAAACTCTATCTGGCTCTGAAAAATGCACGTCATCACCGTGGTGCCGTTGAATTTGAAAGTGATGAAACCCGCTTTATCTTCAATGCACAGCGCAAGATTGATCGCATTGTGCCGTTGGTGCGCAATGATGCACACAAGCTGATTGAAGAGTGCATGATCCAGGCAAACGTGGCAGCGGCGAAGTTTATCGAGAAACAAGAAGCTGAAACTCTATTCCGTGTGCATGATCGTCCGGGTGAGCTGAAGCTGGAAACCTTCCGTCAATTCCTCGGCGAACTGGGGTTAGAGCTGAAAGGTGGTGATGAACCGGAGCCAATGCATTACGCGGAATTAGCCGCACTGGTGCAGGATCGTCCGGATGTTGAGCTGATCAATACCATGCTGTTACGTTCAATGCAGCAGGCGCAATACAGTGCGGACAATATTGGCCACTTTGGTCTGGCGCTGCAATCGTACGCGCATTTCACTTCACCAATTCGCCGTTATCCCGACCTGTTACTGCACCGCGGTATTAAATATGAGCTGGCGCGTCAGCAGGGCAATCCGAAACACAAGTGGACACCAAGCGGTGGTTATCATTATTCCTATGATGATATTTCGCCGATGGGCCTGCAGTGTTCAATGACTGAGCGCCGCGCGGATGATGCGACCCGCGATGTGTCTGACTGGCTGAAATGTGAATACATGCAGGATCATGTCGGTTCTGAATTCGATGGCGTGATTGCGAATGTGACCTCGTTTGGTTGTTTCATCCGCCTAGCGGAATTGAATATCGACGGTTTGGTGCATGTATCCTCGTTAACCAATGATTATTATCAGTTTGATGCCTCACGCCAGACCTTGATTGGCGAAAACTTCCGTCGGGTTTATCGCTTGGGCGATAAAGTGCGAGTGAAGGTGGCGGCAGTTAATCTGGATGATCGTAAGATCGACCTGATGCTGGTGGAAGATCCGTTGGTCTTTACCGGCAAAGATGCGGCGAAAAAGCAGAAATTACTTGGTGAGATCCAGCAGAAACGCGATCGTTCAAAACAGCGCAAAGCCAAAACTGATCAAGAGAAACCGGCGAAAGGGCGTGTGAAAGAAAAAGACAAACAACAGCCGGTAGCCAGTGATAAAATTAGTCGTTCGCGTGCTGACAAGAAAAACAGCCGCAAGAAACGTCAGGGAAAAGCGAAGAAATGAGTAGCGAATTAATTTACGGGATCCATGCGGTCAAAGCATTGCTGGAGCAGGCTCCTGAGCGTTTTATTGAAGCCTGGGTGCTAAAAGGCCGTGACGATGATCGTCTGCAGCCATTGTTAGCCACTTTACAACAGTATGGTGTCAGCATTCAGTATGTACAGCGCAAAACACTGGATGATAAGGCGGAAGGAGCCATCCATCAGGGCATCATTGCGAAGGTCAAAGAAGGCCGGAAATATGATGAATCTGATTTAGATAAAATTCTGGAGAAAGAACAAACACCCTTTTTTCTGGTATTGGATGGAGTGACCGATCCGCACAATCTGGGCGCTTGTTTACGTACTGCTGATGCCGCTGGTGTGCATGCGCTGATCGTGCCGCGGGATAAATCTGTCAGCCTGACCGGTACGGCACGTAAAGTTGCCTGTGGTGCTGCGGAAAGTGTACCGTTTATTCAGGTCACGAATCTGGCGCGCACACTGCGTGAGCTGAAAGATCGAGGTGTTTGGGTGGTTGGCACGGCAGGTGAGGCAACACACGATGTGTTTGCTGCGAAACTGACTGGATCGCTGGCGTTGGTCATGGGAGCTGAAGGTGATGGTATGCGTCGATTGACACGTGAGCATTGCGATGAGCTGATCAGTATTCCGATGGCTGGCTCGGTTTCCAGCCTGAATGTATCGGTTGCGACCGGTGTTTGTTTGTTTGAAGCGGTGCGTCAGCGTCGTTAGCAATAAAAAAAGAGGCTGGTAAGCACCAGCCTCGAAAATGTCACCCTTCAGAGGAGGTTAAAGGGTGTATCTACAGAGTTTGCACAACAATATGACGTTCATAATTTATCAATAATGAGAATTATTATCAATAATAATTTCTCTTCGGTTTCTTTCCATTTTGAAATGTGATTACGATACCAGCGACTTGCACTCTCGTGGTGAGCGTACTGGCAGTAAAAGTTTACATTTCTGCTTACCTGTTCTCAGTCGGATATAGCGGGCCGACGAACATCTGCTGGTAGCATAACGGCGGTTATGTCTATGGATAAATGTGATGCCTGCAAAACACAGTTGGTTGGAAGATATGTTAGCGATGCTAACGGCAACCGGTTTGATCTCGTTAGGAATTGTTTTTTTTAATCAGCCGGGGCTGGTAGTCGGTGGAACCGCCGGGTTGGCGTTATTGCTGCACAAACTATTGCCCTTGAGCTTTGGGCAGTTGTTTTTCATGCTGAATGTGCCTTTTTACTGGTTAGCCTGGAAACGTCTCGGCGGGCAATTTGTGGTCAAAACGTTGCTTTCTGTTACCGCAGTTTCTTTTTTTGGTGATCATCTGCATCAATGGATGCAAATCAATGAAGTGCGCCCGATCTATGCCGCGTTAATGGGCAGTGTCTTGGTTGGTGTTGGTTTACTGATCTTATTCCGGCACCGTGCCAGTCTGGGGGGCTTTAATATCGTCTGCCTCTGGTTGCAAGAGCGTTATGGCATTAGTGCGGGCAAAGTACAGATGGGTCTCGATTGCACTATCGTTCTTTCTTCGGCTTTTATTACTTCGTGGTCAGTATTGGTAATGTCGGTGTCTGCGGCGGTCATCGTGAATGTGGTGTTAGCGACGAATCATAAACCCGGTCGCTATAACCCGGCTGCGGCCTGATAACTCTCTTTTTAGTTCCACTTTTTTGCAGGCACTGGTTGCCTGCTTTTTCATGCATTCAGTTGTGCAGTATGCAGCTCACTATATTTTGTTCCAGCCAGCCAAATAGCCAATTTGCGACCTGAAGCGGCAGCTCGTGAGCTTCTTCAGGTGGTGAATGTTCTTCCAATACGCAACATAACTCAGCCAGTTCCATGCCGGATTGCAGTGCCATCAGCGCAAAGCTTTCCATTTCAAGGCAGCTACGCCAAACTGTGGTGAAGTCATGTTTTCGCCATATGATCCAATGACTATCTGCAGACTCTGGTTGTGGCGGCTCATGTTCAAATTCTAATGCTTGCCAGACTTGTGTCGTGTTCCAATTGAAGTGGAACATCGAGAGCGCGGGGTGTGTTTTTATCTGTAGCTTGCCCCATGCTTGTGGGTGAATGTTTTGAAGTTCAGTCGATGTCAGTGAGTGGGTATCTGCAGCATCAATGGTATGACGCAATGCCCACTCAAATTGTGCCAATTCGCCAAAAAGCGGAATCGCTGAGTAGGGATTGTGGTCTCTTAAGAACTCAGAAAGCTGCGCGCCAAACCACCGGATTGATGGATGCGAAGATGGGTATTGCTGGCGATACCGGTCGCTTAATAAAAAAAATTCTTCATCACCTAATAGTTGGTATAGGGCCGGATAATTATATTGCAGCGCTTCTGCCAACCTGAGTTGGTAGGCTTGTTGATAAATGGCGGTGCCACTCAATATTTGCGGTAAATCGGTGATGGCCAAAATTTGATGTTGTAGGCGGGATTGCCAATCAGCAAGTTGCATAACGGACCTCTATCATATTTCTAGCATGGTTAACCTCTGCCAGTAATTCAGGCAACGGGGGAATATTGCCATCGCGCTCTATCATGGTGGGGATGAATCCAAGATGATGGATCGCTTGCTGATAGAGTTGCCAGACTTCATCACACACCGGTTGATCGTGTGTATCAATCAGATAGTTTTCATGTTGGCTGTGTCCGGCCAAATGAATTTGGCGTACTCGTTGCGCTGGAATGCCATGCAGATAATCGAGCGGATCAAAACCATGGTTATGGCTCGAGACAAAAATATTATTGATGTCCAACAACAGGTCACAATCCGCCTGCTGACAGACGGCACCGATAAATTCCCACTCCGACATGCCAGTATCGGATTGAATGTAGGAGGATAAATTTTCGATCACCAGTCTACGACCAAGAAAGTCTTGGATCTGCAGAATACGGTTTGCGACATGTTGAATGGTTTCATCGGTATAGGGTAATGGCAGTAGATCGTGTAGATATTGGTTATGTACGCCAGTCCAGCACAAATGATCAGAAATGAGAGCCGGTTCTATGCGTTTGGCTAATTGTTTTAGCGCAGTTAGGTAATCGAAATTGAGTGGGTCAATTGAGCCAATGTTCATTGCGACACCATGCATCACGAGTGGGTAGTCTTGTCGGATCTGGTCTAAATAAAAAAGTGGTTTCCCTCCTGCGACTAAATAGTTATCGGATAAAATTTCCAACCAATCGAGAGGCTGCTTTTGGGTTATAAAATCCTGATAGTGTTCAGGGCGTAACCCTAAACCAAAGCCTGATAGTGCAGCAGACATAATCATTCCTCCTCAAATTGGGGGCATAAGCCCCCGCTTTGGTGTTATTCGATGACGCTGCCGCCCTGATCCATACACACTTGTTTGCTGGCAACGGGTATCCAGCCTTTACCTTTACATGAGTTCTGCCCCGCGCAGGCGTTGCTTGCGGTTTTACATTGTGATTGACCTTTGCATGAGTTGACGCCCATGCATTTCACCATGCTGCTCGTGTCTGCTGCATGCGCAGCTGGAATCATTGCAGTGCTAAACAGTGCGGCAGCAGCAGCTAAAGCAAAACCTGTTTTTTTATTCATGTGTGTATCTCCGACTATGTTTAGGGGGTGACCAGAACTTATTTTCTGGTTATAGAGTTAGTCGGAGCAGTGATGGAAAACTTACACAAAGAATAAAATATTTTATTATTTTTCTGTCTTAGTGAATTTTTTTTGGTAGAAATTCACATTATTTTCATATGGTTATTGAAGTTTTACAGCCGGTGCAGATGCTCCATAAACTCATGATCCTGAAAAAGCGGGTGACAATAGATTTCATTTGCGGTTGACATGGTTGTGCTTACTGAATTTACGAGGGTGGTAACCATTTAGCTAAAAAATTATCACTACGTGTACAGACGTTTGTTTTTGCTACCAATATTAATCCTAACATCATGGCCCATTGCGCGTGATCCTGCAAAGCGGCAGGTGAATCTTTTAATGCATGGTAATAAGCAATGACGGCAACGGCATTCACAATGAATAACCCAGCAGCTGCGAAGCGAGTTAATAACCCGAATGCGAGCAACACGGAAAGCCCGAGTTCACCCGCAGTTGCCATGATGGCTGCACTCGCGGGTGATAGAAATGGGACATGATATTCATCGGTAAACAGATAGAGCGTAATGTTCCAATCGTGCAATTTAAGCAATCCGGATGAGAAGAACACCTGTGCGATATACAGACGGGCTATCAAATCGGCGACAGGTCGGAGTGGGTTGATTATTCGGCCTGATAGGCGTTGTATTTGGTGATAATAACTGAGTAAGTTTGTCATGATTGAGATCCCTGATTCGTTGAGTATCAGGAGTTAGTCGGATGGAAAGCAGTTTTCTTACAGTTGAATGATTATTTCTTAAAAGAGGTTTTATTTAATTTTTAATAGATGAGTGATTTATTAATCTGTCATATTTTTTTT
>JAQUHG010000007.1 GCA_028683735.1 Tolumonas sp.
GTGTCGAACCGGGTAAATGAAAATTAGTGATCAGTGCATCAACTACCTGATATTGATAGCCAGGATAAATAAAGATGCTGGTATCGCCAAAGAAAGGTGAAAGTGCAGTGCCTGCTTTTAACGATGCCTGCGCTGCCGTTTCTAGCGAACGGACAGACGTTGTGCCGACCGCAACAATTCTCCCACCCCGTGCACGGGTAGCATTAATCTTTTCAATCACCTCGGCTGGCACTTCTGCATATTCGCTGTGCATCTGGTGATCTTCCAGCCGTTCAACCCGCACCGGCTGGAATGTACCAGCCCCCACATGCAACGTGACAAAAGCGAGTTCGATGCCCTTTTGTTGCAATGCATCCAACAGCGGCTGATCAAAATGTAGACCGGCCGTCGGTGCTGCTACGGCTCCAGGGCGCTCATTATAAACAGTCTGATAACGCTCTTTATCAGAGTTTTCATCCGGACGATCAATATATGGCGGCAGCGGCATATGGCCGATCTGATTCAGAATATCCAATACCGGTGTTTCACCGGCAAAATGTAATTCGAATAATTCGTCGTGCCGGGCTACCATTTCTGCAGAATAACCCTGCTCCAGTAAAATAACAGTGCCAGGTTTCGGCGCTTTCGAAGCACGCACATGCGCCAGTACGCGATGAGTATCAATAATTCGCTCAACCAGAATTTCCAGCTTGCCACCACTGGCTTTCTGACCAAACATGCGCGCAGGGATCACTCGGGTATTATTGAAAACCAGCAGATCACCGGGCTGAAGCAATTCCAATACATCACGAAATTGCCCTTGTTTGATTTCGCCGCTATTACCATCCAGCTGCAATAAACGGCTGGCACTACGCTCCGGCATTGGATAGCGAGCAATGAGTTCGTCGGGCAAATCAAACTGAAAATCAGATACAAGCATGGGGAGAATTCTCTTGAAAAAACGCGGCTAGTCTATTGGTTAGAAATAGGTGAATCAAGTTCAGTTGTACTTTCATTTTCAGATATAATTCCGGTGCCTTGAACGACGAGAGAGAAAAATCAGGATGACGCAGGACGAAATGAAGAAAGCAGTGGGGCAAGCCGCATTAGCTTATGTTCAACCCAACACAATTATCGGTGTAGGCACAGGCTCAACGGTTAATTGCTTTATTGATGCCTTAGCCAGTATCAAAGATCAAATCAAAGCAGCAGTATCCAGTTCCGAAGCATCTACTGCTCGACTGCAGGCTTTAGGTATTCCTGTTGTTGATCTGAATGACGTAACCGAATTTGATATCTATGTTGACGGTGCTGATGAAATCAACCCACAAATGGAAATGATCAAAGGTGGTGGTGCCGCTCTGACTCGCGAAAAAATCGTTGCTGCAGTCGCCAAACGTTTTATCTGTATTGCAGACTCAACCAAACAAGTGGAAGTATTAGGTCAATTCCCATTGCCTGTAGAAGTGATCCCTCTGGCTCGTGAATACGTTACCCGCGAATTAAAAAAACTGGGTGGAAATCCAGTATATCCCGAAGGCGTGATCACCGATAACCATTGCCAGATCCTAGATGTACATGGTCTGCAGATCCATGATGCCAAAGCATTTGAACAGCAAGTAAATCAGATCCCAGGTGTGGTTACGGTCGGTTTGTTTGCTCACCGTGGTGCTGACGTAGCACTCATCGGTTCAGCAGATGGCGTAAAAACTATCGGTTAAACTACATTATCGGACAAAAAATAAGGCGCCTGAGGCGCCTTATTTTTGGTAATCACTGTAAACAGGTTCACCCGGATCATTATCCACTGATTCCCCGGCCTTCAACCGCCAGCATGCAAAACACAATGGTGTATAAGCAATAGCAATCAATGGAACTCCCCAGCGCTCATTATTCATCGCCAGATATGCCAGTGGGAATAACCACAGCCAATTCACTAGCCATAATGTTAACGTGACATAAAAATGGTTTTCCCAGCGACGCGCAAGGATCTGATACGCGTGCATTCGATGGCTACGGTGCCAATCATTGCCATGCATAATCCGCACAACCAGCGACCAACCACTGTCCACGATAAACCAGCCCATCATGATCAGCCAACACCAGAGGTTCACTGAGGTATCGGTCGCTAATAATAACCCTAAGGTCGCAATAAATACGCCCATAAAGCTACTACCCGCATCGCCCATGAATATCTTAGCTGGTGGCCAATTCCACGCCAGAAAACCTAACACCGGAGCACACATCAGGATCAGCGGCACACTCCACTGCATTTCATCGCTGAAAGCCAGTAGTACGGAGGAAGCAAACATCATAATGAATGCCTGACTTCCGGCAAAACCATCGACGCCATCCATGAAATTGAAAATATTCACAAATGCCATGATGCCAAACACGATGATAGGCAACCAATATCCTGAGAAATAGAGATAATTTTCCCAAAACAGCACGACGAGATCACGCCCATACCAAGTCAGCACTGCGATAGCGGACAAGACCTGAATCCCCAATCTGACTTTTACACTCAGAGGAAACAAGTCATGCACCAAATTCCCGATGACTAAGATCAAACCCGAAAAACAGAGCGCACGTGTTGCCGCTATATCAATCAAACGATAGCGATAAAGCATCAAAAAGACGAACAGCATGGCAAGAAATAGCGCATAACCGCCACCACGGGGAACGGGCAGTAAGGGGCCATGTTTAAAATGGGGCATTGCTAACGCATGACGCCACAAAGCAATACGACGGATCAAGCCAGTCAGCAAAAAGCTACCGACAAAGATGAAAAGAAAATGTGTCATCATAATTGGAAGGGACCACTACTGCACACTGCGTTACTATTTTTATAGAGAGTCGTATCTACAAGAAACGATACCCTACTCTGTTTTGAGTATTATATACATTTCTCAGAAAACAACCGCTTTAACTCGCATAAGGACTCAAGATTTTTCAGGTGCAGTAAAAAACAGACAAAACATACATTTTGTCTGTCCCATAGGTTGGTTTTATACATAAACATAACGAAAAAACCCGCCATTAAGTAACAGCGGGAAAAGTATAAAAACGAGCAATGCCAATCAAAGTGCACCACGGGTTTCACGTTTGGCATTAGTGACACAAGTTAATGCATCAGCCCAACTAACCTCGCTAAAACCAGAGCGATAACTTTTCAATGAATCATAGACAGTAGCAATTTTTTCACCTGATGACTGACCTTTGAAATCACTTTTCTCTAAACCAAGTAGATCACTGAGTTCAGCCCAAACAAGCCCTTCAGGTAGAGGAATAACATCAACCGTCACGCCATTTGCTGATATTTTCATCTCTTTTGCAGCATTAACTACGAAAAAGATAGGCGTAGTATCCGCATCCAGATCAGCAGCATAACCGGAAAAGAAATGCTCCAGTTCAGCTAAATCATGCAAAAGACCACTTAGCATTTTGATTTTGTCAGCATCAGCCAGCATAACCGCCTGCTCAATAACCGAAACTGGTGGCTTACGACGACCCGCTGAATCACCCACTTCGCCTTGCACCAACACTAATTCACCGCGATAACCAGACACGCCAGCACCGGCCTCTTCGATGAAATTCATATTGAACAAGCGTCCATTTTGTTCGTATGTATTTAACAGCATAAGCACCAACCCCCAAGTCGATTAATAAAATTCCCGGAAGGGATTTATCAAAAAGTGTGCCATAGCCGGAAAACAAAAAAGCCCTGAGATACATTGTTGTCTCAGGGCTTTTTAATCACTCACATCTGATGTAAAACAGGTTTATTTCTTCAGCGGACGCCACCAGTTTTCATTCGCCAGATACCATTTGATGGTTTTGGCTATACCCGTCTGGAAGGTTTCCTGTGGCTGATAACCCAGTTCACTCTGGATTTTCTCAGTGCCCACAGCATAACGGCGATCATGACCTGCACGATCCGTCACATAAGTAATCAATGACTTCGCAGATTCACCTTTAGCACAAGGCGATGCAGGATAACGGGTTGCCAATGAGCTATCAGCAGCAAATTCACCATCCACCAGTTCACAGATCAGATGCACAATATCAATGTTCTGCCATTCGTTCACACCACCGATATTGTAGGTTTCACCAATCACGCCTTTATTCAGCACCAGCTCAATACCACGGCAGTGATCTTCCACAAACAACCAGTCACGGATCTGTTTGCCATCACCGTAAATCGGTAATGCCTTGTTATCCAGAATATTGGTCAGGCACAGCGGGATCAGTTTTTCCGGGAAATGATAATAACCATAGTTATTGGAACAGTTACTGGTTGTAACCTGCAAACCATAAGTATGGTGATAAGCACGCACTAAATGATCAGACGCAGCTTTCGATGCGGAATATGGCGAATTTGGCGCGTACGCAGTTGCTTCAGTAAAGGCTGGATCCGTCAGTTCCAGTGAGCCATAAACTTCATCGGTAGAAACATGATGGAAACGGTGCGGTAACGGACTAGCTGGATCAGCCAGCCACACAGCACGAGCAGCTTTCAGCAGACTGTGCGTACCAATAATATTGGTTTCGATAAATGCATCCGGACCGGTAATAGAGCGGTCAACATGTGACTCTGCAGCAAAATGCACTAACGTGTCGATCTGTTCATCACGCAGCAGCATTTCAACCAGTTCAGAATTACAGATATTCCCTTTTACGAAGCGGAAATTCGGGTTACTCATCAGTGGGCGCAGCGTTTCAATATTGCCAGCGTAAGTCAGCGCATCCAGCACCACCACACGATCGGTCGGATGGGTTTTCAGCCAGTAATGAACAAAGTTGGCACCGATAAAACCGGCTCCACCGGTAACAAGTAATTTTTTCATGAAAAAGATCTCAACTTAGTCGAAATGAACCGCATCTTTGAAGAATTTACCCTCAGCATCTTTGGCAGAAAGCGACGGCTGTTGACCATTTACTAACGGCCATTGGATATTCAGATCCGGATCATCCCAACGAATAGAATGTTCTGCAGATGGGTTGTAATAATTGGTGCATTTATAAACGAATTCAGCGGTTTCAGTGGTGACATAAAAACCATGCGCAAACCCTTCTGGCACCCAGAGCTGACGCTTGTTTTCGGCAGATAACAACACACCCACCGCCTGACCAAAGGTTGGCGATGAACGGCGAATATCTACAGCCACATCAAATACTTCACCAGCGACAACTCGCACCAGTTTGCCCTGAGTCTGTTCAGTTTGGTAATGTAAACCACGCAGAATGCCCTGACGGGATTTAGAATGGTTATCCTGCACAAACCGGCGTTCACATACTAATTCATTAAATTTCTGTTCCTGCCAGGTTTCCATAAAGAAACCACGCTCATCACCAAACACAGCTGGCTCAATGATCTTTACATCAGGAATTGCAGTATCAATAATTTTCATAACCAGCCCTATTTCACCCAACTCTCTTCATCGGCGATACGCATCAAATATGCGCCATAGCCACTTTTAACTAATGGTTTCGCTAACTCACGTAGCTGTTCTGCGTTAATGAAGCCCATACGATAAGCTGTCTCTTCAGGGCAAGCCACTTTCTGACCTTGGCGTTTTTCCAACACTCGCATGAATACTGCTGCGTCTAACAATGAATCGTGTGTACCAGTGTCTAGCCAAGCACAACCGCGCCCCATACGTTCTACGCGAAGCTGTTGACGCTGCAGATAAACATTGTTCACATCGGTGATTTCCAGCTCGCCACGCGCAGAAGGTTTCACGTTTTTGGCGATTTCAACCACCTGATTGTCATAGAAATACAATCCGGTTACGGCATAGTTAGAACGTGGTTTAAGCGGCTTTTCTTCAATAGAAATGGCCTGACCAGCCGAATTAAATTCAACCACGCCATAGCGTTCTGGATCCTGCACATAATAACCGAAAACGGTCGCACCTTCTGTACGGGAAGCCGCTTCCTGCAGTGTTTCCGCCAGACCATGACCATGGAAAATGTTATCGCCAAGAACCAGACATACTGAGTCGTTACCAATAAATTGTTCGCCGATAATAAACGCCTGAGCCAGGCCATCCGGGCTCGGCTGGATGGCATACTCGATATTGATTCCCCACTGATGGCCATCACCCAGCAGACGCTGATAACTTTCCTGATCACGCGGCGTACTGATCAGCAAAATTTCTTTGATCCCAGCCAGCATCAGGGTACTTAACGGGTAATAAATCATCGGCTTATCATAAACAGGCAACAGTTGTTTATTGATTGCCACAGTGGCTGGGTGCAAACGGGTGCCACTGCCACCTGCAAGAATAATACCTTTCATTGTTAGTCCTTAATTATTGCTGCGGCGCATAGTCCGCAATATTTTCCAGTGCCTTTAACCAGTTACTCGGTTGAATACTAAACTCATGCGTAATTTTACTACAATCTAAGCGTGAATTTGCAGGACGTTTTGCAGGGGTCGGATAATCCGCAGTAGTCAGTGCATTGAGCTGTGGTGCTTTTGCTAATAATTGCGCTTCAACAGCCTTATCAAAAATCGCCTGTGCAAACTGATGCCAGTTCACATGTGGTTCACCGGCAAAGTGATAAATACCCCATGTTACAGCTTCCGGTGCAGTCACAGCTTTTTCCGCAATTGCCAGCAGTGCTGCTGCAATATCACCGGCATACGTCGGACCACCGAACTGATCAGCCACAACGCCGAGCTGATCACGTTGCGAGCCCAGACGCAGCATAGTTTTGACAAAATTATTGCCATGTTCACCAAATACCCATGCTGTGCGCAAGATAATATGTTTAGAGTTAGCAGCAATAACTGCTTCTTCGCCGGCTAATTTGCTGGCACCGTAAATACCTTGCGGTGCTACAGGATCAACTTCGCTGTAGATACCGTCTTTATCACCAGCAAATACATAATCTGTAGAAATGTGCAGCATCGCTGCGTCTACTGAAGCAGCCGCTTCTGCCAGATATTTGGGGCCGTCACAATTAATGGAATATGAAACATCAATTTCTGTTTCAGCTTTATCCACTGCTGTATGTGCAGCCGCATTAATGATGACATCAGGCTGATATTCTTTAACCAGTGCGTTAACCGCTTGTGAATCGGTAATATCCAGCTTATCTCTGTCAATCGCCAGAACATCCCAGCCATTTGCTTGTGCCTGCTGCGTCAGACAAAAACCAACCTGCCCATGGGCACCGGTTATCATTATTTTTTTCAATTTAATCACCATTATTTGTTTTATTGAGCACCGGAAACTACAGGCTTGGATGACAGTGAAATTTTGTGCAGAAAATCAGCTTGGGGGAAAAGCCGTTTACCTTCCTCCAGCCAGAATTGAGCCTGCTGTTTATCATTGAGTTGCTCCAAAGCGTAAACTAACCGGGCATAGACTATTGCTCTGGGTGTGTTATGCAGAAACTTCGTTGCCCAATCGACATAACTTTCCAAACCAGCTTTATCATGCATTGCCGCAGAGAACGTCAGTTGCACGCTACGCATCTGGAATTCATACATCATCATCCAAGGTAACGGATTAATGATCTGCTCCAGCACCTGCGGATTTTTATCTTTCGCACGGTCATATTTGGTTAGGACATAGGCCGCTTGTAACCCTGTCAGCATAAAAGGCACGACCACTAAAGGAATTAGAATTGCCATAAAACGAGCCAGAAACCAGTAATCACAGGCGACTATTTTCTGTTGACCACTTTCAGCATCCGCTAACCACAAAAAAACAATAAAGAAAAAGAAATGAGCAACAGAGTGATAAAACGGATATTCCACCATAGAATGAAATAGCAGCGGCAAAACCAGAGCTAGCAGCGAAATGCGTTTTGCCCAACCAGCGCATTTGAATAACGCACAAATATAGCCGGTTGCGAAAACCATCAGCCCGATAACAGCGACGATTCCCCCTTCATGTAACCAGAACAACACTTCATTGTGCGGATGATCGAGGTTTTCCTCCATCAGTCGCATACCCGGAGTTATATGTTCCGGCGCATAAAAATCATGCAAGAAGGTATATTCGAAACTGCCATAACCATGACCCAGCCACGGTGACTGCGGCAGCATAGTTAGCAGATGTAACCAGTAAAGCTTACGAAACCCTGATGTCAACACATAGCTGTCTGCGCTACGAACCGACGTGTATACAACCAAACCCATAGCAAAACCGACAGCCAGCAAAATAACTGACCACCAGAAAATGCGGCGGTTATAAAACCATAAAACCGGTAGCATACACAATACGACCAGCATAGCACCGTAATTACCGGCCCGAGACTGGATCTGAACCAGCAGCAAGGGCACCACAACTAAAATAATACTGAGTAAAGCTTGTCGCCAACGAGATATCTGCACGGCCTCATCCCAACGCTGCAGATAAAAGGTGATCGCCAAACCTGCGGCCAGAAAACTGGAAAACACACTGTCTTTCTGGAAAATACCATACGGCCGGTTGATTTTGACGTTATAGCCAATCCAGTTGCCTTCTCTCAGCAAAAAAAACTGTGTTAGCCCAAATAGCGCTTCTACCACAACTGCCGCTAACAACAAATATAGCAAGGCATGACGATGCTTTTCTGCAAACTGAAACTGCGATAAAGCGAAGTAAACCAGTAACCCGGCCCCTATTGCCAGAAAACGCGGTTGCGCCATTGCATTCCATTCAGCCTGCGGATTCAAAAACGGTAACAGCAGGATCACAAAACCAGACAGATACCAGGGTAACGCGCGGGAAAATGACAGTTGCTTAATTATCGTCAGGTGCCAGATGCCGATACTAATCAGCACCGAGACAAACGCCCAGCCCACCATATTAAAGGGCAGGTATAACCCGCTGCCCCCCTGATTGTGCATAAAGAAATGCGCACCCAACATGCTATAAAGAGCGAATACTACGAGAAAGAAACGAGCTGATTTGGTATATACCATGGCATTAATAAGCTCCGTCACGCTTTAATACGACATTGATCGTTTTGAATAAAATAGCAATGTCATACCACAGTGACCAGTTCTTAACATACCAAGCATCCAGATAAACCCTGGTTGCATAATCAGTGTCATTGCGTCCACTTACCTGCCATAACCCTGTCATTCCAGGGTTTGTCAACAGATAATATTCGGCATCATCTCCATACCGCGCCAACTCCTGCTGCACCACTGGCCGGGGCCCAACCAGACTCATCTCACCTTTAAATACATTCCATAACTGCGGTAATTCATCCAAGCTGGTCTTGCGGATAAAATGACCAATCGACGTAATACGAGGATCATTTTTAAGTTTAAAATCTTTTTCCCATTCAGCTCTTGCCTCAGAATCACGAGTCAGCAACTCATTCAGCACTTCCTGAGAATTGATAATCATGGAACGGAATTTCAGACACTTAAATTTATTCCCTCCACGTCCCACACGTTCATGACCATAAATAGGTGAACCACCGTCTCTTGATACCTTCCAGGCGATATACCCCAAAAGAGGGGACAGTAATAATAAAAGTAACGAAGAAACCGACAAATCGAATAATCGTTTTAATAATCGGGCTGAAAACCGGGCCAAATTATTGCGCACCCGTAACATCAATACTTCATGGCTAAAAAAGTGAGACATATCCGTGCCATAAAGCGGAACACCACGTAATGTTGGGATAACAGATATATTTCTTATCCCTCGTTGAGTTAAATAACGAATCCAATTATCACGAAGTTCCCGTTGTTCATATTCAACCGCAATGAAAAATTTAGCCTCTTTGAAATGTTCAACTAATACCGAAATATCATCCCGGAATAAAGGTTTATCCGTTACAGGGCTTTGCATACAAGAATCATCCGGAGCAACAAAGCCAATAATGTCAAACCCCATTATTTTTTCACTTTGTATTGCAAGATAAGCCTCTTTTGCATTTGAGCCACAACCAATAATGACACTGGGCCACTGCCAGTAACCGATTTTTGTTAAAAAAAGTTTCATTATATATCGGGATGAAGGAACAAACAGAAATGCAAGAGACCAGAGTAAAGCCCAGTGAATACGTGAAAACTCCCAGCGGGATAAGGCTGCAAATGCCAGATCCGCCACCGCCAGTGCAAATATGGTTATGATGACTTCACGTAACTCATTCCAGAATGGCTTGCGATACGTGTAATGGCGTCGGTGGCTCCAAAACCAGCCGATGCCCGCAACAGCAAGTGCCAGATAACTCCACACTCTTGCTTGTCCGGAAACAGTATCGACTAATAAGGAATATGTGTTTTCTCCATTGCTGACAAACCACTGACTAAGTGTAAACGCAACAGCAAAACCAACTAAATCAGCCAGAATTAATCCGCAGCGATTTGACCATGCTGAAAATTTTACTGTCAGGTGAATTGGTACAGTTTGATACGGCACATCCATAAAAACCTCTTCGATGTTGTTCCATACGATAATAGCTACTGCATCGGAAAATTGTATATTTAAATTTTACTTTGCTGTGACCAATAACTCTTGTACATACTGAAATACCTATTCAAACTAGAAGGCATAAACATATGCCACAAACCTAACTTATATCCAGCAAATTTGCATAATGTTGTAAACAATGCACGAGGAATCCATGATGGTGCATTGTTTAAAAGGTAACGGAATTCAGATAACAAAAATTTTTTTCCTTCACTAGATGCTCCGCCAAACTTTTCACGGATCCATGGTTCACAAGAATGGAATACTCCCGTATCAAAATATCTCTGGAATTCTTGCCATGGGGTATAGTTATGTGAATGGAAAACGGTAGCCTCAGCACAGTACATTACTTTAAAACCAGACAAAACCATTTTTGCGGCGGTCGACATATCTTCGGCCAAAATTGTATTATCTGGAAATCCGCCTATATCTCTTAGAGCCGAGGTTCGATATGCCGCAAAAGAATTAGACATAAATGGAACCCTTAACCCTAGTGATTCTATATCAGATTTATCTTTAACTCTACTGTTGTCCGGATAGTTAAATAATCTAGCATGCACAGCTATTGGATTTGCGTCTTTATGAGGAAGTTGTCTACCGCAAACAGCTGCAATAGCAGGATCCTTTAAGCAATCTAATATGTAGTTCAAACTATACTCTGATGAAAATATTGCATCTTGAGTTAAAAAAACCAAAACTTCAGAGTTAGCACACAATTTCGCAGCAAAATTTCTCGTGCCTCCATGGTTAAAATCCGAGGAAGAAATTATTTTAAGCTCGAAATTATAGTCATTAGCGACAGACTGTGTATTATCTGTCGATGATGAATCAACAACCATAATCCGCTGAGGTTGAAATGATTGTGTTACAATAGCTCTAGCACATTCATTCCACATTTCACCGCCATTATAAGTAGGAACAATTAAAGACACGTTCATTATATTTTACCAACCATAATTCTAAATCCATCACACAATGACCTCCACCAAACAGACATATATTCCATCTTATTCTTAGATACTAAAACTATAAGCAATTGGTGTACATTATTAGTAATAAATTCTCGCAGTTTCATAACAAGAGGAACATATGGCAACTTAAATAAATAGAACATATTTCTCATTCTATAGTAACGTCTGAATGCAGAGTGAACAGGTAATTTCCAAAAGATAAACTTGATATTATCATCACCAATGGAATGAAACATTACTGCAGAAGGTGAAACATATATTTCATACCCTTTTGACTGCGCTCGCATACACCATTCCGTATCGACATAATCGATAAAAAAATCTTCTCGGAAGTAACCAACGTCCTCAATAACATCTACAGGCACCAATGAGCCAGATGAGATAATAAAAGAAGCTGGAATTGGTTTTCCATTATCGATAGGAATAATTCTATCCCTGATTCCAAAACGATTTAGTCTGATTATTGGATACGTAAAATAAAAACGAGGATCTTTAAATGCGGGACCGACGCAAGCAACTTTCCCCCCATTCACCGTCAAATCAGTATAAGTGGAAAGTAAATTTTCAATCAACTCTAGAGACGGTTGACTATCTTGATCAAAAAAAATAATATTTTTAGCATTAGATTTTATGGCTCTTTTTATGCCAATATTCTGCGCTTTAGCAATTCCTAAGTTATTATTCATCGCAACAACATGAATATTAGAGTTATCAATTTTACACTGTGCAGAATCTATAGGATTAGAACTTCCATTATCAATGATCCATACAACGTCTACAGCAATAGATATTGATTTAATTAAGGAGTATAAAACATCTATATTTGGGTTAAATGTAACAACTACGGCATGTAGTCCACAAGTTTTATCTTTCATATACAATCACCGACTGTTATAGTTCTCATAAATTTTAACACTAGAGCTAGCAGACACAAAATAACCACAAATAAACAACAAAGCAGCCATACTTTTATATGATATAAATATATCAATCATAAACATATTTATTGAAAAAACAGCGACAAGAATATACCCCATATGCATTACATTTATTAAATTTCGCAAAAAAACACAAAACATAAACAAACCAAACAATCCTGTTTCAGTCAACAATCGTAGCCAACCACCGTCTAATGCCGTACCCCAAGTCCCAACTCCCACGCCAAAAAAAATATAACCTAAACTAGATATCCAAGTTTTAATTACATAAGCCCACTTTGAAACTCTCATGAGCCAACTCATATCAGCATCTTGTTCAACAGGAAACTCAGGAAACTCAACAAAATTATCTGTAATAGTTATAGAATTATAGAAATCCCGAAAAACATCAATATTATTCATCGAGAACAGATTACTTGAGCGATCTGCAACTGGATTATCAAATGCTAACAAGAAAAACAGCAATACAGATAAAAAAATGGAGTAGACGATTAATGATAACAATTTATTCTTTGATTCATAAAATTCAAACATAAAAAAAATAATTATATGAGTAAGAGTTGGCATCCTCGCACCAGTTATAAGCACAAATATAAATGTCAAAAGAAAAATAATATTTTTATATTTAGCACTCGACAATCGAAAAACTGCATAGGCACAATTAATGAGGAAACCAACTTCCCATGGCCCCCCTGTAAGTCCAATTGGACGACCAGGTATACTACTTGCGTACCCTTCCGATGAGAACCCACCAATAAACCCTAGAGTCTGTAATGTCATTATACAGGCATTACAGAGAAAAATAAGCCAAAAAACATTTACTATATTTATTCGTCCGAAACAACACCATCCGAAAACAAAAAAAATAAAATATTCGACTAACCTAATGCAATATAAAAAATTAGCCGGACGCCCAGAAATAACGATAACTAACGTGGATATCATAATATATACGCAAAATAGGACATACCCTAAGCCAGCATTTATTTTCCCTTCTTTTAACACCAAAAAAAAATAAACCAAAAACAAAAAAAACATCACTAGATCATCAATTCTAAGACCCGCAGTTTGACCAGATACCGATATTATATTTATTTTTGGTAAAAGAATCAAAAAAACACCAATAACAGCAAAGCCATACCTTAATCGTTTAGAGAGAGAATTAATTAACATATTAGTCTCAAAAATTAGCATTAAAAATATAGTTCTTACACACAACAATGCATATCAACATTTCTAATTAAATTAATCTCATATATTAAAATTCACTTCCTAAGTAAATAAACATGATTAATGCTAATTTTTATTGATTACGCAAAATATTACCTTCCCCGATAAAAACAAGAAAGAATCAATGAAAATACATTCTGAGAAACCATAAAAAAATAAAAATACAACATTAAAAATGTACTAAATTTATACTTTTCAGGATCACCAAAGCCTATTCGCCCAAGCATACTTTCATATCTATCTAAATAAGGAATCAGATAAGACAAAAAAGATGGTAACCTTTTGGATGCAATGGCATCTTCGCGTAACCGCCTTACAGCAGGAGGAAATTTTGCCAGAGTTTCAGGATTGAAACTTTCATTCTCTCTGATTCTATAATATGCAACATTAGATTTAACTTTCTGAATTGGCCCATAGATAGTTGTCCACCTAAGCCAAAACTCCCAGTCTGCAACAGGATAAGCATCGGCGTTAAAACCACCCAACTTGATGGACATTTCCCTATTAAATACAACAGCTAACGTGCCATGAATGTAATTTTTGAAAAAAAAGTCTGTTTTTACAATATAACTGACATCCGGTAACATGCTTTTTTTCAAACAAGAATTAACCTGTCTGGCGCTCCGTAACCAAAAGGATGTTTCTCGCTTAAGCTCATTTTTTCGTTGATCTAATACTTCATCAGAGAATGCAATAATTCCATCATTAATTTTATTGTTTTTGATGAACGACGTTAGTACTGAAGAAAAGTTGGGCTTTAACAGATCATCATCATTCAATAACATCACATATTCGCCTCTGGATAATAAGAGACACTGATTCCAGTTGCCAAACATACCTATATTTTTAGAGTTAACTATATAGCGCATTGCTTTATCGCTAAATATACTCATTTCTTTGGTAGCTAACTCTTTATTTTCTGGGTTATTATCAATAACTAAAACTTCAAATGCAAATGCAAAACTTTGTTCAAAAACACTTTTCAGTGCCTCTTTTAACAAATCAAATCTATTAAATGTAGGTATCGCAATTGTTAAAAAGAATGATTGACTTTCTGTTCTGTCAAATAGCACATCATATTCATTTAGGGATAAGCTCATAAAATACTCACCATTAACACTTCAAATCTTTATATAATGCCAAAGGCCATTTCCAATTATTATATGACAACTGAACAATTCCCTGACCTAGTACTAATCCTGCAATCCCCATTGAGAAAACAATAGAAAAACAAGATGACAATAAAATAACTGCGACACCAGATACAATTGCAGCTGATACAAAAGGAACTTCATTCTTTGTTGTTATTATAGTTGCGCATGTAGAATGACTAATTTCCAACAAAAAAACAGCACCAAGAAAAAGCAACATGGATTCAGATAAAAAATGAACATTGACTTTAAATAGACTTAGAAGCCATTCATTCATAAATATAAATAGAAGCCCCGCTATAGTGAAACAGGAAACAGTAAATATATATATCCTCATTGATGCTCGTCGTAATAAAGTTTTGTCATTTTGCACTCTGGCTCTTGACAACATGGGCATTAATTGAGAAATGAGAACATTTACAACCGCCATTATAGAGAAAAACATTTGTATACTTAATGCATACCTAGCTGCTGCATCAATTGAATCAACAATGCCCGCGAGATACGTAGTACCTCTGTTAATTAAAAATCCACCAAAGCCTACAATACCTAATTTCCAAGTGTTTGTATATATATATGGTAAGGTTGAACTGTTTTGACATTTTACTGACTTACCTCGCAACCATGCATTCTGGCTATAATTTAAATAAACATGCATGACCACCCGCCCAACTAAAACGGATATTACATAACAAAAAGAAAGCCCTATAATAGAAGGATTTTTGTATATAAAAATTACCGTCATTAACACCCATATTAATTTTGATATAACGTTGGCTATGTATGTTGCAGATATTTTATCAAGCCCGGTCAAAAGAGGAATAAAATAGAGGTATTTGATATTAAGAATTAATCCAATCGAAAATACTATCCAAGCATAGAGAACTTGCTCCTTAAGTTCGGCAGGAACTATAAGTTGAAAATAATAATACCCACCACCACCTAATAAAACTATGGCAAAAACAGCTAATATCAAATACAGAGTGTCAAAATCTTTTACCAGACGGTTAAGTAGTGCATGATTAATTGTATCGCTTAACGTCACCCCCGCTATTCCTTGCTTTGTGAGTATTTGAGCCCCCGCTGCAACATAACTAATATATCTAATAATAGTAGGAGATAAACCAAAGTCAAAAAGAATTAGCAATGATGTTGTAGATAAAAAAAGAATCCAAATTGAGCTTACTTCAGCGGTCAAATATTTTGAGCTTATAAATATAACTAAAAATGGAGAAAATATACTGATAGCCTGGCTTATAATACCTAACGCTAATTTCTTTTTATGAATCATCTGTTTTCTTTCTTAAGACCATGTTGCAAGCTAACTCCTGCATTCCAGCCTGGAATATTTTTTAAATTCTGACATGGCTGCATTACTTCTCGCTCACGATATGCGCGCTCACCCCATTTAATATTTAATTTAACACCATTTGTATTTTCATATACAGTAACAAGCTCACGTAATTTTAATCGGCTATTGCTATCAACCCCGAAGTGTTCATTATATCCAGCTTTAGCATTTTTTAGCATGTCTAATGCATGAAAATACGCAGCACAAACATCCGATATATGAGATATCTCAATATATTGTTCACCAGCAGACATTGATAGTGTGTCTCCTGTTTCAGCAAGCTTATCAAGCAAAGATATTAATTTACCCCGCTGATCATTAGGTCCATATGTATCAAATAATTTCAACGTAATACAAGAAAAACCTTTAGCCGATGTATAATACTTAACGATATCATCAAATGCCTGTTTAGTGGCTGCATACAAATTGACAGGTTCATAACTTTCAGAATTATAGTGCTGCCAAGATGTTCCAGTATTAATAAGCTTCTTAACGCCATTAACTTCCATTGCTTCTAGCAATTTACATGGAAATTCTACATTGCTTCGAACCAATTCACTTATTTGAGAATAATCATGAGATGCCAAATACAGGGATGCAAGATGAATAACTACATCTGGTTTTATCTCCGATATAACAGAAACAAGATTATCATTATTAAATGAAAACAACTTAATATCTGAAAGAAAACCAGAAACAGCTGGATCTTGAATCTCTCTTCGAATTAGCCCAAAAACAGTATATCCACGGGAAAAAAGACAGTTAGCCAAGTGAGAGCCAACATATCCACTTATACCTGTTATTAATATTCTCATCATTATATCCAGTTACTTGAATGGACTATCAAAGTTATTTAATTCGATAAATTTATTGTCTCTCTCAGATATGATCGGCGCTGTTACTGGCCATTCAAAACCAAAAGAATTCCACTTTATACCACTATCACATACAGGTGTATGCACAGAGGTTGTTTTATACACCATCAGACTATCATTCTGTAATGATAAAAATCCATGAGCTATACCTTTAGGCAAATATAACGCTTTAGCATTGTCGCCTGTCAACTCTACAGATAAATATTTCCCGTATGTTTCTGATGTTTTTCTTATATCAAGAAAAACATCTATAACTGCACCTTTTGCGCAAAAAACAAACTTATCATGATCTGCCGGAGGTATTTGAAAGTGCATACCACGGATCACATCCTTGTGTGATGTTGAATAAAACTCTTCCGCGAAATTAAAATTAATGCCCGCATCATGAAACATATCAGCATGATATGTTTTGACAAATGAGCCGCGCTGGTCTTGAAACTTTTTTGATTCAAGCAAGTAACAACCGGAAATATTTAACTTTGTAATATTCATTGACAAATATATGAGAGAGCTTGCGCTCTCTCATCCTGAAATAATTAGAAATTCAAACCAAAAAATTCTTCAAACTTAGAGATCACATAGTCTAAGTGAGCATGAGTCAGCCCTGGATAGATACCGATCCAGAATGTTTGATTCATAATACGATCAGTATTAGTCAGTTCACCCACTACGCGATAATTAACATCATGAAAATATGGCTGACGGGTCAGATTACCCGCAAACAGCTGACGGGTACCAATTTTTGCTTCATCAAGGAACTGAACCAGATCGACACGGCTGATGCCGCTGTCTTCTTTCAGTGTGATAGGGAAACCAAACCATGATGGTTCGGAGTTTGGTGTAGCTTCAGGTAATTCAAGAAATTGTTCGCATGAAGCCAGACCTTGCTTGAGATAAGCAAAGTTAGCTTTACGTTTCTCAACAAACTCTTCAACTCGTTCAAGTTGAGCCAGACCACAGGCTGCCTGCATATCGGTAATTTTCAGGTTATACCCTAAGTGTGAATAGGTATATTTGTGGTCATAGCCTTGCGGTAATGAGCCGAATTGTTGGCCAAATCGTTTACCGCAGGTGTTATCACAGCCCGGCGCACAATAACAATCACGGCCCCAGTCACGGAAAGATTCGATAATTTTTTTCAGTTCTGACGATTTAGTGAATACCGCCCCACCCTCGCCCATCGTGATATGGTGCGCCGGATAGAAACTGACGGTACCGATGTCGCCAAAGGTGCCGACCATCTTGCCGTCATACTTGGTTCCCAGTGCATCGCAACAATCTTCAATCAACCACAGGTTGTACTTATCGGCAATGCGACGCACTTCAGCCAGATTAAACGGGTTACCTAAAGTATGAGCAACCATGATCGCTTTAGTCTTGGCCGTCACCGCTGCTTCAATCAGTGATGCGTCGATGTTGTAAGTCGGAATATCGACATCGACAAACACCGGGATCAGACCGTTCTGAATAGTCGGGTTAACGGTGGTCGGGAAACCAGCGGCTACCGTGATCACTTCATCACCAGCCTTTAGTGCACGCTCACCCAGCTTGTGGGAAGTCAGTGCCGTCAGTGCCAGCAGGTTGGCAGAAGAACCAGATGTTGTGGTCAGAACATACGGGACACCGATATATTCGCCCAGTTTTTTCTCAAATGCATCATTAAACCGACCTGTAGTCAGCCAACCGTCAAGCGACGCCTCTACCATCAGTTGCAGTTCTTTTGCTCCGATAACTTTACCTGAAGGCGGAACCACGCTGTTACCCGGTACGAAATCTTTAGGTGCCATTGCCAATTCAGCATACTGGGCAACCAGTTCAGAAATTTGATCACGAAGTGCTTGTTGAGTCATTACTTTGGTTCCTGCTTACATTAACTATTCATATAGTCGTTGATTTCATTAAGGGTGTATGTGCGCATGTCTTCGCCCGTAAGCCAAGCTTTATGCCAGTCTACAATACGACTCAGTGTCGTATTCAGATCCCATCTTGGGTGCCAATCCATCCGCATTTTAGCTTTAGAGCAATCCAGTTTCAGATAGTGTGCTTCATGAGGGTGATCTTGGCCATCAAGCTGCCAGCTGGCTTCGTCCCCCCAAAGACCTACCATGGTATCAACAATCGCCTGTACCGGTGTGGCATCCATCTCATTGGGCCCGAAGTTCCAGCCTTCGGCAAACGCAGGGCCTTCTGTATATAATTTCTGGGCAACCAAGAGATAACCCGACAACGGCTCAAGAACATGCTGCCAGGGGCGGATCGAATGCGGGTTACGAATGATCACGGGCTGATTGTTTTCAAATGAGCGCAGAATATCCGGAATGAGACGATCTTTAGCCCAATCGCCCCCCCCGATCACATTACCTGCACGCACAGAAGCCAGTGCCGTGCCGTGCTCGTGATATTTTGCGGCATTAAAGAAGGAGTTACGATAAGCTGATGCAACTAACTCAGCACAACCTTTACTATTGGAGTAAGGATCATACCCACCCATGGCTTCATCTTCACGATAACCCCACACCCACTCCCGGTTTTCGTAACATTTATCACTGGTGATATTGACGACCGCTTTTACTCCACCCACCTGTTTGATGGCTTCCAGTATGTAAACTGTACCCATAATATTGGTTGAATACGTTTCTATCGGTTCGTCATAAGAGAGGCGCACCAGCGGTTGTGCTGCCATGTGAAACACGATTTCCGGTTTGAAATCAGCTAATGCTTCTCTCAGGTGGAAAAAATCGCGGATGTCACCCTCTTCCGATATTAGCCCCTGGCGTACATTCGCTACTGCAAATAAGCTTGGTTCTGTTGGAGCCGGTAAGGAATAGCCTCGGACAATCGCTCCCATTTTCTCGAGCCACAAACAAAGCCAACTGCCTTTAAAACCGGTATGACCGGTGACAAATACTTTTTTACCGTGCCAGAACGACGGATTGATCATTCTGATTACTCCCATACCTTCCAAGGGGCCTTATTTTTTTCCCATAGTTCTTCTAAATAATGCTTATCACGAAGAGTATCCATTGGTTGCCAGAAGCCAGCATGTTCAAATGCCATCAGCTCATCTTGTGATGCTAATGTCATTAATGGTTCTTGCTCCCATGTGCAACTATCACCACTGATTAATTCTATCACTTTAGGTGACAAAACAAAGAAACCACCATTAATCATGCCTCCATCACCTTTTGGTTTTTCCTGGAATGCTTTAACTTTACCATTTTCCATACTGAGTGCCCCAAAGCGTCCAGGAGGGAAAGTGGCAGTTAATGTGGCTAATTTACCGTGACTTTTATGGAAATCGAGTGAGCGCTTAATATCCACATCAGCAACACCATCACCATAGGTAAAGAAAAACGCATCTTCATCTTTGACATACTCAGCTACTCGTTTCAAACGACCACCGGTCATTGATGAATCACCGGTATCAACCAAAGTTACTTTCCACGGCTCAGCTCGTTTCTGATGAACTTCCATGGAGTGATTTTTCATATCAAAGGTAACATCAGACATATGTAAAAAGTAATTCGCAAAATATTCCTTAATGACATAGCCCTTATAGCCACAGCAAATAATAAATTCATTCACACCGTGCGCAGAATACATCTTCATAATATGCCAGAGAATCGGTTTACCACCAATTTCAACCATTGGTTTTGGTTTTACCACTGTCTCTTCACTTAATCGGGTACCTAAACCACCCGCTAAAATTACTGCTTTCATCTGTCGCTCCATTCTCACGCTATAGCTGTAGCTGGTAGAAAAGCATCTGCAATAAATGAGTGCTCATCTAATCCTTTTTCAATAAAAGTTCGTCTTGCAATATTAATCATGGCTGATGCACCACAGGCATAAACCATGAAACCATTTAAATTCTCAAAATCATCAAGAACAGCTTGATGGACAAACCCACAACGGCCGTCCCATGTATTATCGTCTGAGACAATAACTTGCGAGATTATATTGGGATATTGATTTGCCCATTGATTAGGAAGATCACTGTATATGTCATCCTGTTTCCGAGCACCCCAGTATATATGTATTGCTCGTTTGTCATCTTGTTTTATCAATGATTCAACCATTGCTTTCACTGGAGCAAAACCTGTCCCACCTGCAACAAAAATTAGTGGTTTATCAGTTTTACGAATAAAAAAAGTACCTATCGGCCCTTGCATTCGAAGCAATTGATTTGGTTTAAATTCATTAAAAACAAAGCCGCTAAAAACTCCATCAGTTACTTTGCGTATGTGCAATTCTAATAAATTATTTTCAACAATTGCTGATGCGATTGAATAGCTCCGTGACACCCCATTGTAAGTCAAATCAATATATTGCCCAGGCAAAAAATTAAAGTCAGCAGAAGGAGGCAGTCTCAACTTCAAAACAGCAACACTCTCAACGGGATATTCTATAGAGTGTACCTTGCAAGGTACTGTTTTTGTTTTAACATCTAATAATTCAGGGTAAAAATCAGCGCGAATAGATATATCGGAAAGAGGTTTCGTCACACAGCTCAGAAAAATTTTCTCTGATTTATCATTCTCGGTTAAAATATTGAATTTATCCTCAAAAGAGATACGACCATTAATTAACTTGGTTTTACAGGCACCACACTGCCCATTTCCACAACTGTGCTCAAGAACAACATCATTTTTTAATGCACTTTGTAGAATTGTTAGTTCTTGATCAGCATCAAATGAAATTTCTGATGGCATTAATGAAATTTTATAATTCATATATTTCTTCTATTTGCTATTTGTTAAATCATATAAGCCATAACGTTTACCCAACATCTGTCCACCATCTCGGGTTAAAGGAACCCAGGACAAGGTTGTATAGTTATTGGTGCGACGTATAGACATAATGTCAAACGGAATGGAAATATAAAAACCTTTTGTGAAACTGCCTTCACCGTATTGTGCTGCACTCACATTTGTAATAGTCATGAATGCACCGGCCACTATACCACTGTCAAATTTCCGAGATAAATCGACCGTAATACCCTTATCTCCAGCAAGATATTGACCTGCACTTATACGGGCGAGACCTCCCTTTATATAAGGTAGATCCCAATATGTTGTAACATGGCCGGTAAATACATCGTAATCAGCTAACTGCATGATGTCATTCCAGTCGCGCTGCCGCACATAATTTCCATCGACACCAACGGCCCACGATCTACCGTATGGCCGATATAATACTTCCGATCCTAGACCAGCATACATCATTTCAAGATAGCCACCATATATTTGGCTATACCAGTCATTTGCAGGATGATCAAGACGAGTCAATTGCAGATTCGTGACTAAAACATCTGACGATGTCACATATTCACGGATCCACGTCCTAACTCTAGGCAATGAACTATCTTGTGGTGGTGTTTTATAATTAAATTTGTTGTAGTCATTAATTACATTGAAATTAACTGTGCTACCTGCCAACCAACTATCTGTTAGATTGACATCGGCATCAGCATTCACACTGAATTTGTACATATAAAATGATTCTGCACCACCAAATGATTGATCTATGTGTGGTGTTAAACCAAAAGAATACTGTTTAGGCGTTGAACAATAAACACATGGTGTTGTTGGTTTCTCAATTTCAGACTGATTTACAACGTTTTTTGTAATTGACTGCCCCAAAACTGGGGTATTTTCATTTTCTCTGACTGCATCTAAATCGTATTTCGTAGAACTAATTGGCAAGTTCTTTCGTTGATCAATAACTTCAACCGACTTGGTATCATTAGAAAAATGATTTGCCAAAACCACCGCAGTCCGATTATTGATATTGGATTTTTCCCGATACTTATATTGTTCTGCAACAATGGTTGTCTGATCTTTATCTTTATAAACAGAAGCGTCTTTGTAACCGGCTACATCATCTAGTTGTTTAGCCAACTGAGTGTAATTCTCTTCACCCGATCGAGTCTGCAGGTGATATGTGACAGGTTTGTCGTCCAAAACGGCGAGCGGTTTCTGTTTGCTGAAATTGGTTCGGAGTGTGAACCCCCACATTAATTGATTGCCTCGTTCATAAGATAACGAGGTATCAAGATAGTCCGTTACTCTATACACGAGCCCTGCATTTATTGGTGATGATCTCGTCATATTTCCAGCCGCTTCATGGCTGAAATCATTAGCATCATATTCCACTTTAATACGCAATGGATTCCAGGGAGTTTGATACTCTACCCCTCCGAAAAGTGCTGCTGGTCCATGAAAGAACGCTTGTGTATTAAATTGCCCCGTGGTGGTGCTACCCGGCCTAGTACAAAAACTATTTTTAAATTTACAGAATGGATTACTAATATTAGCGCTTTCAGCCATGTTACCCCAGCCAAGCCCTAATGTGACATCGAAAGCACCAACATGTTTTGACGAGACTAAATATTCACTATCAAATAAACCGGTCCCGGCTATATCTCGTGCGCCCAATGAGATTGCGGGGATCCAATAATCTTCATCAATAAGATTAGCTTTGAAAGCAAATGATTTATCTTTATAGGTTTGATTGCCACTAAATGTAGGATCGTTACTATATAGTCTTGTCCGAACATCCGTATATGTGAGTGTTGTTTCAAGCCAGGAAAGTGCCTGTAGCGATATGGAATAACGCCGATAAGGATTATTATCCCTATAGTTTAAACTAAATTCACCATCTTCAGCCATTCGTGCCGTGGGTGTTTGCAACAATCCTGTTCCGCCAAAATCTGATTGTGAAACTCCTGGATAATCAAAGTACTTATTGCCTAGTAGATCATTCTCTTGAGCCTCGATGGAGGGGCTTATCGCAAAAAAAATGCTAATAAACAAATAATTAAATTTAATTAGTTTACTATTCATAATTATTCCTGAACTTTATTAGCAATTAAAGTGGCTATGTCGTCATTTATGGACTTATAGTCAGAAGGCAATATATTTTTATCGAAGCCGATAAAAAGTGTCGCCCCTGGCGCCGGCTCTATATGATGACGATTCCAATAAGCTAATGGCACCTTACTGATTGAACCATTTCCTTCAATCAAAAAGCCTGTATTTTTATCTGCACCAGCCAAATGAGAATAATCTTCTACATATTCATCAATTGAGGCGCCTGATTTCATATTAAGAATATAGGGTGAATTAATAAGACCTAACATATGCAGCTTATAATCTTTCTTAACCAGATAAAGATTATATGAACCATTTAATTTGTCATTGTTTTCAGGATGCACCATCAAAAAATCAGGATCAAGATGTGCAACCAGTCTGCCCGCCACATTTACACTAGAAATCTCACGCATCAATTCAGCAGCAGAATTTGAAAAGTCAAATTTCTCTTCCAAAATCCATTTATTTTTTAGTTGTTGCAGTTTTTGCAAAAGATTATTTTTTTTATCTTCAATCAGCTGATTAGAACTATTATTGCTAATTAAACTCATATCCCAATCAATATTTGGATCTTTTGGACCACTAACAATAAAATCTCGCAACAATGTTCCATCTGGTTTGTGAATAGTTATTTTTTGGTTCGAAAAAAATACACTCAGTTCAGCCGCATAACTCTGTGTTACACCAAAAACACAAAATAAAAAAAAGATCACTCTCATTTTTATACCCCTGATGAATATTGTTTCAATGTTGTTATTTTCAACAGGGGCAATCCTGGCCCCATGTATTGTTCAGACTTTACGATCTGATTCGTTACAGGATCCAGCCAAAAATGATTGGTATATGTATAATTTAACTCTGCAACTTCACAATGTTCATCATAACGAATTAACTTCATTTCTTTATCTAAAATCTTTACCGACTCAACACCTTCAGGCTCAAATTCCGATTTTATTTTATAACCACTTTTAAATACATGCCCCCAAAACACCTCGGATTCCCATTTAGGACGAGTATTTAGTATCGCAGCCCCCAGCCCAAGTGGGTCATTTTCTGTATTGGTTGTATCTTTGATATCTTCTGAAAATCCAATCGTTTTTATAACACGGCCATTTTTTGTGGTGATTAAATAGTGATCTGCCGTAGCCCATTTTAATTCTTTATTGTTCACTTCAGCCAAGACAGAGAATACTTTGGGAATATCATTCACCTGTATATAGACAGATGCATAAGGTAATTTATTTATGTAATCAGAAGACATATTTACATCGGGTGCTCCCATGGCTGCCAAGTTTACCGTATCTGCCACATTGCGCGCATAATTTGAACAGGCACTAATTCCTGATGCAATCAGACAAAATAAAAGTGCATTTTTACCCAGGTTTCCCATTGTAAATAATCCTCAAACAAGCTGACCTTACGGCCAGCTTTAATTAATCCAACCACAAAAACAGCGATTAGGTGCGTGTAGTTGTAGAAGTGGAAGTAGCACTATTATTGTTGCTACTTGAAGAAGCAACAGCAACAGCTGCACCTACTGCCGCCGCTGCAGCAACACCCGCCGCAACGGCACCTGCAGTAATGCCACCAACCGCAGCGGCACTCGCGGCAGCGGCACCAGCTGCACCAGCTGCACCAGCACCAGCACCCGCACCCGCACCAGCTGCACCAGCACCAGCACCAGCACCAACGCCAGTACCAGTACCGCCAGCACCAGCACCAGCACCAGCACCAGCACCAGCACCAGCATCAGCCATTGCATTGGTAGATAACAACAATGCTGCAACTATTGCAATTAAGCCATTTTTCATGAGACAACCTCTCTGTTTATGTTGTAAGTACAACAGGTTGAAACATCGCTTAAAAAACAAGCCATATTTCGCCCTTCTTTTATTACACCGCAACGGATTTATTGCGGCGATTTGCAGCATATTTGATTAAGGCAATGATTACGCCGAACATCCCCCCTAATATGCCGCCCAAAATAACAATCAATGCTCGTTTTGGTTTGGTTTTTTCTTCAGCAACAACGGCTGGGTCTAATGTTTTAAACACATATTCAGGGTTGACTTCAGACAGCATTAGTGTTTTCGTTTGTTGTTCAATCAATTGATAAAACACAGACTGCATATCAGCCACAGCGGTTTTTTCCAGCTGTTTTTTCAAATATTCAATATTGCGTTTTGCATCTATTTGATCCCGATTTTTCATATAATTGTTTAAATCGGCAACAAACCAGTCAACCCACTGTTTTGCTATTGATGGCGAATAATAATCAACAGTTACCGTAACAAATCCACTTTTTTTATCCTGAACAACACTGATAATTTTGCTGATTTCTTTATATAGTTCCCAGTTAGTTGGTTCAACTGATTTACCATTTGCTACTTTTCTAATCCAGCGCTGATCGGCTTTATCATATATATCAGCATCAATTACCAACTCATTGGTCGTTTTATCCATACCTTTTACCGCCATAAGCGGTACTTCTAATTTATGCTCACGAACGAATCGCGTCATAAATTGCCGGGAACCGGCGATTTCAACAGCAACAGCAGTTTTATCAGCACCACCACCACTAAGATTGACACCAGCCAATGAAGCCAAGCCACCAAACTGACTGGCCAAAGCAGAAAGCCCCCCCCCCCGTTGTTCCTCTGATGGTGCCAGTGTCGCTGTCGACGTATAAATATTTGGCAGAAATATAGCAACAACAACAGCAATCGCTACACTGAAAAATGTCGTAGCAATAATCAGCCATTTGCGCTGCCAGATTGCCTGCCAAAGTTCCAGTAAGTCTATTTCATCACTATCGCTTTGCGTTGATAAATAGGCTACTGCCGGAATATGGCGGTTGGATGATGGATCCTGATTCATCTTATAACTATTCCTAATTCGCGCAGGCCGAAAATATATCGGCCTGAAATAAACGATATTGATAAACTACTTAATAGCACTCCAGGCCACACCCAGCTGATACATCATTTGTGTTGCAGTGCTAAATGTACTCAGGCTATCCATATAGTCAGTATCGAGAGGAACAACAATAGAATCTCCAGGTTCTAGATTCCGGGATTTACGGCTAAACCAATAATTGGAACTCGGTAACATGACCGAACCATCGGCTTTAATGACATAAGTACGATCTGTATCTGCCTGCTTTTTAGTACCACCAGCTCTTTCTATATAATCATCCATGCTAAAAGATGCATCAAAGGCTTGAGAGGATGGATATTGCACCTGCCCCATAATCGAGATCACATTCTGCATGGAAGGAATATAGACTTTGTCACCATTCTCCAGCATGACATCAGCTTGCTTATCACCATCTAAGATCGCTGGCATATTAATAGCGAGACGCCCAATTGCTTGCGTGTTTTCTAACTGATTAACCAATGACATGGCTTCTGTTGGCGGAACAGTGTAAGCCGCCGTTGCCGTCTGGCGTCTTAATGCCAAAGTTGAAATTTCCTGACGCATCTGATTACGCAGAAATTCAAGACGCTGATTTTCAAGTTTACGCAGCTCTTCACGTGCAAAAATGGTTCCTTTCGGATTGGCATAGGTTGTTAGTCCACCTACACGCGAGATCAGCTGAGATAAGCTTTCACCGCGTTTTACGATGTAAGTGCCTGGGAATTTAACCTCACCAAATACTTGCACTGTAGCCTCTTCACGCCAGTCAGGATGAGGCAAAACATTCATGCTGTCTTTTGACAATACCAATGGTGATGTTGTCTTATTCATCGCATCACGTAAATCAATTCGCTGATGAGATAAGTTAATTGAATTTAATTGTTCATTAATCCGTGATAGTTCGACAACATAAGCAGACTCCTGCAAACCACCTGCGGCGGTAATTAAATCAGCGGTATGCATTTGTGCTGTGATCGGATAAGTGCCAGGATATTTCACCTCACCGCGCACTTCAGCAATCTGCACCGGCTGACCACGGCTAGCCTGAAACTTAAGTCGTTCGATAATCGGGGCCAGCAATACCTGACGACTACCAGAAACAGCAACATCGGTCGCTGTTATTTTGTCGCTGACATTCAGACCCAGTGGCTGATCGCCCGAGCTAAGTGTTTGACCGGTTTCTTTATTTACCAAATCACCGCTATTGCTACTAAGCTGAACATTGCCTTTTGCAATCTGTTTATCCGTGTCTTTTGTCTGTAACGGGTTAGACACTGGTGGGTTAGCCGCCATATTTGCAGTAAAAATAAGAATTTGATCATGTGGCTGTAAAACCAGATCATCTAATCCACCCGGTGCGGTAATCGCTTTGCCAATGCTGAATTGTTCCACTTTTATATCATGACGGGCGTTGATTTCTCTGATCAGCAGGGAATAATCAAGATCGGCAACACCTTGTAAATCACGTGCTTTATTCTGGATTATCTGGCTGACTCGTAACCCTGGTTGATAGCTGTAAATGCCTTCATGGATAACAGCACCTTTTACAGAAATTGCCGTCGGGTTTTCAGTAGACACTGAATTAACCGTGATGCTGTCACCGTCTTTAACAGCAAATGCCCCACCTTTGCCTGATGCATTGAGGTGATATACACGGTTACCTTGCTGAGTTGAGCGAACTACAGTTACCTCCTGCAAGGCGCTCGCTTTGATCCCACCAGCCATATCTAGAACGTTGGTAAGAGAGGTTGCACCTGACAACTCATAAATGGCGGGACGTTTTACTAAACCAGAAACAGAAACCTCTTTCCCTTTTGGCGCAACAAATAAGGTATCACCCGCGGTTAAACGAATATCCTGACTGGTATCACCCGACAACAACATATTGTAGAGATCAACGTTCTGGATCACTTCCTTGCCACGCTTGACCTGAATATTCCGTAGCGAACCAACGGTATCTATACCACCAGCAATCAGTAGTGCCTGAGTGACGGTAGTTAACGCATTAACATTATATGCACCGGGTTTATACGCATCACCCATTACGAAAATTTGCATCGTGCGAAGTGAGCCAAACGTAATAGAAGACTCCACACCGATATATTGTTTGGCAATGCGATTTTGTAAATCATCTTTTACTTCCTGAAACGTAAGCCCTGCGATATTGATCGGGCCTAATTTAGGAAAATCAATTGAGCCTTCACGGCCAACCATCATAGATAAGCTACTATTTTCTTTACCAAATAATTGCACTTTTATCTCATCTCCCGGCCCAACGATATAATCATCAGGAACAGGGATATCACCAACCGGTGCTAATGATGTTGGCTGACCAGCAAAAATGTTATAACCAAAAGGTTGCAATTTCTGATTGTCGCTGCCAGATCGCTGGCTAACTTGTTCTGGTTTTATTTCCCGGGGTTGTATCGTGGGTGCCGCAACAACCGGTACAGAAGCTTTAGAACTGCCAGTAATACTGTTCAGATCCACCCCATATTGCGCAGCCAGCGCTTGCTGCTGAGCAGCAGGCAGCTGTTTAAATTGTGCCAGCATCGCCGGTGAGATATCTGCAGCCACGCCGGAACCTGCCAGCAAGGCTGTCAGCAAAAACGTGATAGACAACGTCTTGGTTTTCATCCGATAAGATCCTGTTGTAGTTGGTTACTTGAAACGATATTCATAGTTAATGCCAAAATTATTACGATCCTGACCAGATACTTTTTGATCCATGACCGATATATTCAATGTGACTAATCCAGCTAACGCTGGTTGTTTAAATTGAGAGGTTATACGCTGAATTTGATCATCATTTAATGAGGTGAGATGCCAGAATAAAGCCAATTGCTGTTCTGTAGAAAATTGCCAGTAACTGCCAATACTTAATTCTTTGTCTGCCGGAATACTGATAATTGCAGTTCGTTTATGTCGTAAGGTCTGCTGATAAAAATTACTGGCAGTCTCTTGTTGCACTGCATATTCAACTACCGCTCGCATTGATTGTTTACCCAGCAACCACTGGGCATCAGCACCTGTCATTTGATATTTTAACGAATCATTACGAGCTCGGCCTTGCTCACCATAAATGCCGCCGGCACCTTGCCACGGTAAACGAGAAGAAATTCTGGCATCGATGGAATAAAGACCATTGTTATTATCAGGGGTAACAGCATTCAGCCATTCTCCTGCTTTATTTACCGCGCCATCATTACCAAACCAAGATTTGTAAGTAGCCCCCATCTGTAGATATGAGGTAGGTCGCAATGCCAGCCGAGAAGCAGAGAGATAGTCATCTGCAATGTTGTTATCTTGTTTGGCAATTAGTGTTTCAAACCATAATGCCCCCAACAATGGCACCTGAGGTTGCTGATAGCTAAAAGAGAATGCCGGTAACGGATAAGATTGTTGGGCTATTCCACTACTATGCTGCCAGCCCGGCCCCCACCAGCGTTCAAGCCAGCCAACACTTAAACTGATGTCGTGGCTTGCGACTGCGAAATAACTGTTATCAAAATTCCAACGATCATTACTGACTTCTGCCTGCCGGTAACCTGAAGCCACTCGAAAAGCAAATTGATCAGCTATTATTTCATGACTGGCACTAATACCAGCCTTGGTTCGCAAATAACCACCAAAACCATTATTCCCAGCTTGTGAGTCTGTCGCACCAGTTATCGTCAGATGACTACGACCACGCCCCAAACGTTCACTATCTAGTCGGTACTGTACATTACGATATGCCAATTCTTCTGCTTCAGACAAATGTTGTATATCAATCTGGCTGAATTGGTCAGAAAATAACGACCAACGTACTGGATAGGTATTCACCGGCATTAATAACAGACCGGAATCAGTCATAAATTGAAGATCAGAACGCAAAAAAGGATCGTCAGCTTCAACCCACGGTGACGTAAAAGCCTGATGGCTGGTCAACAAAGCACAGACGAATACAGGAATATGATTCTTTTTCAACTGGGTTTGCACAAAGTTAGATATTAGTTTTATCAAGGTACGCTACCGCCCCTGGCTTACCGCTGCCACACTGCGGATGAAACACAAATGTTGAGGAATCGCCCTGTAAGCGGGAAATCCCTGATGCAATAAAAATAAATTTATCCTTGATAACCGTTAGGATTTTTTAACTGCCAGTTCCATGTATCCTGCATCATATCTTGCAGGCCAAGTTCGGCTTTCCAGCCTAAATCATTTGCAGCATAAGCAGGGTCAGCCCAGCATTCAGCAATATCACCAGGGCGGCGTTCAACAATCTGATAAGCGATCTGTCTACCGGAGGCCTGTTCAAATGCCTGGATCATTTCCAGTACTGAGTACCCTTGGCCTGTGCCCAAATTATAGGTCAACACACCGCGCTCATGTTTGATGCGTTCAATTGCTTTAAGATGACCAATTGCCAGATCAACTACATGAATATAATCGCGCACGCCAGTGCCATCTGGTGTCGGATAATCGTTGCCGAATATTGAAAGCTGAGGTAAACGACCGATGGCAACCTGGCTGATGAATGGTAAAAGATTGTTAGGAATACCGTTCGGATCTTCTCCCATTGTGCCCGATGGATGCGCACCTACTGGGTTAAAATAACGTAGTAAAACAATCCCCCAACGAGGGTCTGACTTAGATAAATCGCGGAGAATTTCTTCTACCATCAGTTTACTTCGACCATAAGGGTTGGTAGCAGAAAGAGGAAATATCTCGGTAATAGGCACCGAATACGGGTCACCATAGACAGTAGCTGAAGAGCTGAACACTAAATCAAAAACACCCGCCTGTTGCATGGCATCACACAACGTTAACGTGGCAGCGATATTGTTTTGGTAATATTTCAGCGGAAGACGCGTCGATTCACCTACAGCTTTCAAGCCTGCAAAGTGAATAACGGATTCAATAGAGTAATTACTGAATAATCTCTGTAAAGCGATAGCATCTCTGACATCAATTTCATAAAACGCAGGCTTTTTGCCTGTCAACGCAAAGATGCGATTCAAAACTTCTGGATGAGAATTACAGAAGTTGTCCGCAATAACCACCTCATAGCCAGCATTCAGAAGCTCAACAACGGTATGGCTCCCGATATAACCAGCACCGCCAGTAACCAGAATTGTCATATTTGTGCTCTTTGTTAGCTAATCCATAACTATTTTTGTGATGTACATCCTGTATCTACGTCATTGTAACCAGATACAAAAAGATTAGCTATTTGTTTAGCTTCAGCTCAAAGGTATACCAACTCTTTAACACAAACAAATCTACTCGATAACAAACGAAATCTTATTAACCAATCCATGATCATCGATGACACTAATACGATGTGAACCGATATGCTCGAAGGCGATGCGAATAGTCTGGTTATTTTGGGTTGTACCGACTAGGCTTTGATCTTTGAACCAATAGTGAATCCCCTGCCCGCCTGATGCTTTAACTGAAATAATGAGGGAACTGGCTCCTAATTTGCGAATTGCAGCCCCCTCTTTTACACCACTAATCAGGAGCTGGCTTTGTAATTGTGTTTCAATAACAGGGCAATCGGGGGACACGGGCGGTAAACGATTTTCCCGCCACTCTCGTGCTGGTAACCATGGTTCCAGTATCGCAGGCCACAGCTGAAGTGTTTGCTATGTTGAATAAGTACACTCGG
>JAQUHG010000008.1 GCA_028683735.1 Tolumonas sp.
TTAAAATGGCAAAAATCCGGTCCTGAGGCGATAACTGGGCCCAATTAGCTATTGGGATCCCTTCACCGTCAAGAACAATACTTTCACCACGATATTTACGATTCCAGATCTGGGTTTGTCGTTCGAAGGAACGATAACTGGATGCGATAGCAATGTTTAGTCCATCAGTCAAAGCAGCTTGCGACATATTTTGGAAAGCGGCGGCAGTGGCTGATGTTAAAAAATGCCCTGGAGTTACAGGGCATAACGCAGAGTCATCCAACCCGACTAATTTGCGATTAATCATGCTCAACCAGCAACTGTTGCATCATGCTGTAATAAATATCACTCAGTGTCTCCAGATCGGCAACGCTAACGCTTTCATTTACCTTATGGATAGTTGCATTGATCGGACCCAATTCAACGACTTGAGCGCCTGTTGGTGCGATAAAACGACCATCCGAGGTGCCACCTGATGTTGATAATTCAGTGGTTCGCCCAGTTACCGCTTGAATCGCCTTTTGCGTGGCTTCGACAAGTTTGCCCGAGCCAGTTAAAAAAGGTTGGCCGCTTAATGTCCATTTCAGCTCATAACGCAGACCATGGCGGTCGAGTAGTTCACAGACCTGCTGCTTTATTTGTGCATCGGTAAGCTCTGTACTGTAGCGGAAATTGAATTGCACTTGTAACTCACCGGGGATCACATTTGATGCGCCAGTACCCGCATTGATGTTTGCGATCTGAAAACTGGTTGCGGGAAAAAATTCATTTCCGGCATCCCATTGTTTAGCAGAAAGTTCAGCCAGTGCTGGCATAGCCAGGTGGACGGGGTTTTCAGCGAGGTGAGGGTAAGCAACATGCCCTTGAATACCATAGATGGTAAGGTCACCCGTTAGTGAACCGCGACGACCGTTTTTGACTACATCGCCAACCGCATTGGTTGATGAAGGCTCACCAACCAGACACCAGGTAATTTTTTCCTGGCGAGCTTCTAATGTTTCAATAACTTTGGGAGTGCCATTAATAAATGGGCCTTCTTCATCGCTGGTAATAAGGAAAGCAATGGATCCATTATGTGACGGATAATCAATCACAAAACGCTGAACGGCGGCCAGCATTGATGCGATAGAACCTTTCATATCCGCAGCACCGCGGCCATATAAAACGCCATCAATAATAGTGGGGGTAAATGGAGGGGTGTTCCATTTATTTTCCGGTCCGGGTGGTACAACATCTGTATGACCGGCAAAACAGAATAATGGTCCCGATATTCCTTTTCTTGCCCACAGATTTGTCGTGTCATGAAATACCATTGGTTCAATGGTGAATCCTAATGGTGCCAAAAACTCAGCCATTAGTTGCTGACAACCTTCATCTACTGGGGTTACAGAAGGACGTGCGATCAAATCCTTAGCCAGAGACAAAACAAGAGAATCGGTCATGCACAATCCTTATTCATTACCTAATTAATTATTCAGTGCGTTATACGCAAGTTCAGAAAATCCGATCAATGTTTTATGCTGGGATGTCAGAACTGGACGCTTGATCAGTAGGGGATGAGCTAACATCAACGCTACTGCTTGGGCTTCATCAGCAATCGTTTTTTCTGTGGAGGATAATTCCCGAAAGGTTTTACTTTGTTTGTTAAGTAATTTTTCCCAACCTGCCGAATGGCACCATTGTGTTATCTGAGCTTCAGTGGGTGGAGTCTGTTTAAAATCAATGAATTCAAAAGTAATATTATTTTGTTTTAACCAAGTTTGAGCTTTTTTGACACTATCGCAAGTTTTGATGCCATACAGAGTGATTGCCACGGTTTACTCCAGTGTATATTGCGGCGAAAGAGCCTGCGCTAACCCTTTATAGACATTAAATACAGCAGTAGTTTTTGCCGTAGGTAAACCTTGGTCATCAAGAAAGTATTCGCCTTTGAAGACTAAAACGCCTGATTTCTCGTTTACATCGGTGACAGCCATGCCAGCCAGATAGTCATCATGCTCTTTCATGATCTGGTTTGCTAATTCGAGCAGGGATGCCTTAGCGATAGGTTCTTTAGTTTCCATATATAACCTCTGGTCTCTATATCAAAACAAAACCGCACATAAAGCGCGGTTTTGTTTTCAGACGGTAATTAAAGGATTATTTAACTACTACAGTCTTGCTACCTTTCACTTCAACGTTTACACGGCGATCAGGAGCCAAGCAAACGATCAGATCTTTCTTCGCTTTGATTGCGTTACAGCTTGCTGGGCTTACTGGATCAGCTTCGCCACGGCCAACGGCAGTGATACGAGTAGCAGACAGACCTTTAGAAGTCAGGAAGCTTGATACGCTCTTAGCGCGATCTTGAGATAATTTCAGGTTATAGCCATCAGAGCCGATGCGGTCTGTGTAACCATAAACAACGATATTTTTGTCGTTCATTTCCAGAGTCTGGATTTGGTTATACAGCTTGCTCAGCGCAGATACGCCTGCTGGTTTCAGTGTGGCTTTATTGAAGTCAAACAGCACATCTGAAGTCAGTGTGAAAGTTTTAGTTTCTTGAACAGGTTGTGGCGCTGGAGCTGGGGCTACTGCTGCAACCGGAGCTGGTGTTACAATTGGAGCTGATTCGCTAGTGCGGGTTGGATAGTAGACAACATCAAACATAACATTGTTGCTGTCTGATGCGCCAGTTTTTGCATCACCTAAGCCGTTGATGTAACGGTAACGCAACTGCAGGTCTACAGGATCTGAAACACGATAAGCTAATCCAGCTCCGATCACAGGAGAATAGCCGTGATCTTTTGTTTGCATGTCTTGGTTATCTGCACTCCAGAGCATAACCCCTAATTCACCCAATAATGACAAATCATCTGTTAGTGGATAGCGAGGTAATGCAGAAATATTTAAACCGTTGGTTTTAAAACGTTGGCCATTGACTCGGCCATTTCCTAACCAGTTGTAGCCTTCTTCAACACCAAAATATTCATTGAAGGTATATCCCCCCAACACATGAACTGCTGGTGTGCTACTTTTATTTGCAGTACCTAATCCGCCTAGGTCAGAGTAGTTATTCCAACCGAAACCAGTACCCAAGAATGCGCCTTCAGCATCGTTAGCAAATGCGGTCATTGATACTGCAGATGCTACAAAACCGGCAACAATTGTTAATGCCACTGCTTTTTTCATGATTGTCTCCAGATTATGCTCGGAAAAATCCGATAAGGTTCGACATATTCATTATCTCTCAGACGTTCAATTATGCAAGATTCAACTGCGATAGATACAAAAATGTTACACAGACCACATTTTTAACTGCCGCGAGTATCGTCCTTGATAGTATAGATGTTTACGCGAGGTTATTTTGAGATTAATATGTGCCGCTTTTATACATTCTAAAAATACAGACTATAATAAAGCTATAATAATTTGGAGCCGGATAAAGCTGTTGAACACCAAAGGTAGAGTAATTATTGGTAACAGCGAAAAATTCGCAAACGCGTGAGGAAACATATGAGTCTCGCTCCTGTGTCTGTTGGTCAAAAAATCCGTCATATTCGTGAAACTATGGGGCTTAGCCGTCCGAAATTTGCGGAACTGCTTGGCGTACCACCAACTACACTGAAAAACTATGAACTAGGTTATCGTGAAGTTGGCGGAGCATTTCTGGTGGCTTTGGCTCATCAGGAACAACTGCATAAATTCACTTTATGGCTATTGTCAGACAAAATTGCGCCTGAAATCGGCCAAATTAGTCCTGCAGAATATGTAGTTCAAAAATAAGCCGATTTGAATTGAAAAGAGCCAGTTTTGACTGGCTCTTTTTGTTTGGTGATTGGTTACATTACCATTTTTTCTTTGGTTGAAATAAGACATCCAGATCGTCTTGTTTTTCCTGTATTTCTTCGCGTTCTTTTTGTGATTCTCTTTCTAATTGGTCGTTGATATCTCGAAGGGTTGACTTCATTTCCTCTTCACTGGCAATCAGATACGCATCTTTATCGGGAATGACACCCAGAGCATTAATTCCTTTCGTCAATAATTGTTTTGCTGTACCTATTTGACGCTGAACTCGAGCATCCATGGCTTTTTGCAGTAAATTAGCAATATTGATTTTCAGCAACATTAATTCCAAACGACGATCTTCAACCGAAAATGACTGCGGATCAATTTTGCCTTTATTGTGTTCCATTCGGACAATGGCCCGTAATTTTTTAGTGGTTTGCAACATTTGTATTGCTTGTCGATCGGAGTCTGGCGAACGGAAGTGACTATCTTCCCCCTTATAGTGTTCGCTAACATACTTGATCTGGTTTTTTACGTCCTCAATTCGTTGGTTAATTGCTGACACGTTAGGCGTTACATTTTGGATGGTTCGCAGCGCATCTAATAATCGGTTTTGTAATAACATAACCAACGTTTTACTGTAAGACAGTCGATTTACATTGAGTAAAATGTCTTCTGCCTCTTCAATGATCACTTTTTGTCTGGCAACGATAGCCCGACGATCAATTTCCTGTTGCTGCTTATGCTGCTGAAATATGTTGTAAGCAATCGTAAGAAATAACAATGCGCCGATTGCGAGTAAAACCAGAGTTAAAACCATGCTGGCTCCATCAGATTTTGTGAATGCTCAAGTTTGTCGTCATACATTTCATTCTACTGTCAAATTTAATCGTCGGCATGGTTGATATAGCAATAACATCACTTTTATGCAGAAAAATGATCTGAATTGAGATGTATTGCATTTTTATCGCAGTCTGTAGACGAAGTGGTGATGTTTTTTGCTACTATCTCATAGAAATCAATAGCATTGGAATATTATGAAACTCCAGCAGCTACGATATATCGTTGAGGTTGCTAATCATAGCCTGAATGTGTCCGCAACCGCAGAAAGTTTATATACCTCGCAACCTGGTATCAGCAAGCAAGTTCGCATGCTGGAAGATGAACTGGGTATTCAGATCTTTGAGCGCAGTGGTAAGCACCTGACACAAATTACTACTGCAGGGCATGAGGTTATAAAGATTGCTCAGGAAATTCTGGCAAAAGTAGAGTCTATCCGTTCTGTCGCTGGCCAGTACACCAATCCAGATCAAGGTACTTTGCATATTTCAACAACACATACTCAGGCACGTTATGCATTGCCTGAGGTTATTAAAGGCTTTATTAAGCGTTACCCAATGGTTTCGTTGCATATGCACCAAGGATCACCATCGCAAATCAGTGAGTCGGTTGCTAAAGGAACCTCCGATTTTGCGATAGCTACGGAAGCATTACATTTGTATGAAGACTTGATCACGTTGCCGTGTTATCACTGGAATCGCAGTGTTATCGTTCCAAAAGATCATCCGCTCGCAACTTGTTCTATGCTCACTGTCGAAGAACTTGCTAAATATCCTTTAGTTACTTACACATTTGGTTTTACCGGTCGTTCAGAGCTGGATGCTGCATTTAGCCGCGCAGGGTTAATTCCACGCATTGTGTTCACGGCAACAGATGCTGATGTGATAAAAACGTATGTCCGATTGGGTTTAGGTGTTGGCGTGATTGCAACTATGGCCATAGACTCAGAAGTTGATAAAGATTTGGTATTACTGGATGGAAGTCATTTGTTTCAATCAAGTACCACTAAGATCTGTTTTAGAAAAGGTATCTTTTTGCGTAGTTATATGTATGATTTTATTGAACGTTTTGCCCCTCATTTGACTCGCGAACTGGTCGATAAAGCATTGGCTATGAAGGCACCCTATGAGGTCGAGGCGTTATTTGCCAATATAGAATTACCGACGTATTAACTGTTTGCGAAATAAAAAGCCGCATAATGCGGCTTTTTACAACGAGTTCGCTTTATAAGGCTTTGCGTAAAATTTCTTCGCAAATATCGAGTGTCACAGTGCCGTGTTCACCAATGCCGGTCATACCGTGTTTCAATAGCGTTGCTGCAATATCTGGAATTTGTTCTTCCTTGATATTATAAGCAGACAGATGAGTGGCAAAACCGAGCGATTCAAAAAAGGCGATTGTTTTATCAATGGCTTGTTGGATGACTAAATCTTCATTCTTACCTTGAATCCCCCAAACTCGTTTAGCGTATTGTACTAATTTGGCTTTTTTCTCTTCTTTTCGAACTGCCATAGTTCCTGGAAGAACAATTGCTAATGTTTCTGCATGGGCCAGACCAAATAATGCAGTTAACTCGTGCCCAATAGCATGGGAACTCCAGTCTTGCGGAACGCCAGATCCTATCAAGCCATTAAGTGCCATGGTGGCACACCACATCAGGTTAGCTCGACTGTCGTAATCATCCGGCTGCTGGTAGCTTTTTATGCCGTCATCCAACAGTGTGAGCATGATGCTTTCGGCAAAACGATCTTGAAGATTAGCATTAACCGGATAGGTTAAGTATTGCTCAATGACATGACAGAAGGCGTCGACAATACCGTTAGCGATTTGTAGTTTTGGCAGTGAAAAGGTAGTCATTGGGTCAAGAACTGCGAATTGCGGAAACACTTGATCGTTTGAAAAGGAAAGTTTTTCTTTTGCAATTTGGCTATGCATTGCCATTGCACCGTAATTGCCTTGTGAACCACTAGCGGAAGGTAAAGAAATCTGACGATTTTTTCGGCTAATGACTGCATGTTGGTTCATCTCGGAACCTGTCGCTGGTAAGGTTAAGATGCAGCCAAATGGGATCACATTTCTAATACCTTTTCCTTTGTTATGCAGGATTTCCCAAGGGTCGCCTAATTCCCAGCAAGCTGCGGCGGCAATAAATTTAGTGCCATCAATGACTGAGCCACCACCAATTGCCAGTAAAAAAGTGATTTGTTCTTTTTTTACAACTGCAACAGCCTGCATCAAAGTTTCATAATCTGGGTTTGGTTCAATGCCGCCAAATTCAATAACATTACGCCCTGCTAATGCTCGTTTGGCGAGATCCATCGTGCCATTAGCAATAATACTACCACCGCCATAGATAATTAAAATGCGTGCATCAGATGGGATCTCATGACTGATTTTGGCTATTTGACCTTTCCCAAATAACACCTTGGTTGGATTTTGATATTCAAAATTCAGCATATGGCCACCTCGGTAAATTTACATAATTAATATAGATTATTGGTACCTACAGTAACACTAACAGGTTCAGATAACTTGAGTTTTAGAAGTACAGGAGGAAAATGAATCCTACTTCACAAAATCGCTATATTGTTGTTTTCTCGGCCCGGATGGGTTTGAATAATCAGAAATAACCTTATATTTTCAGATAAATTGTTAATGACTAGTTGGTGGATTGGGTAAATAAGCTCAATACGAGCCGGTATAGCTCAGTTGGTAGAGCAGCGCATTCGTAATGCGAAGGTCGTCAGTTCGATTCTGACTTCCGGCACCAATTAAATCAGTTAGTTACGTTAATTTTGCCGATGACACAAACAACTCCTGTGTCGTATTTGTGTCGTTAGCATTCAACATGCCATCTATTTGCTTGGCGTGTTCGGCAAGGTGATTTGGCGCTAAATGTGCATATCTCATCACCATATCGATGGTTTCCCATCCACCCATCTCTTTCAGAACAGAGATAGGGGTTCCTGCTTGCACAAGCCAACTTGCCCAAGTGTGCCGTAAATCGTGAAAGCGAAAGTTATCAATTCCAGCAGCAGCGCAGGCTGTGCCGAACGCCTTTCGGAAGTCACCAATCCGGCAAACTTGCCCCTTCTTGGTGGCCCTGATAAATTTAACTTCACGCACAAACACAAATTGATGATGCTTGCCAATTTGATCGCGTAACACGCTGCATGCTGTATCGTTCAGAGCGACGCCGATTGCTTTTCCCGCTTTGGCGTCCTCTGGATAGATCCAGCAAACCTTTCTCTGCATATCAATCTGTGACCACTCCAGATCCACAATGTTGGATTTACGGAGCCCTGTTGCCAGCGCAAATGTCACCACCGGTTTAAGGTAGTCAGGCAGATTCTTTATCAGCAGGTTTGCTTCTGTATGCGCGATCCACCGAATGCGTTTATTTTTCAGCTTCGGCGTTTTTACGGTAGGCAAACGATCAAGCCATTTCCATTCGTTCGCTGCGATGCGGAGTAGGGAACGGATAAAGGCCAGATATGATGTTTTTGTTGCAACCGCTACCTGCTTTGGAATAAACCTTGGCACTGGCTTTCTGAGTCGCAATAAGCTGTCACGCTTTGCCTCCCAGTTCTCTCGGTGCTTACGGTTCTCCAGTTTGCTGATCGCTTCCGCAATTGCCATCTCTGAAATGCTTGATAACTGACGACCGCTAAAATATTGAAGCCAGAACCCCATTCGCGTTTTGTCATCATCAATTGATTTCTTATCTGCCTTTTCGTTGAGCCAACGCAGACATGCCTCATCAAAAGTTTTAACTGGAGCTTCACCGAGACGATGAGATCTCCACATCTGAGCCTTTAGAGTGTCGTGATACTCTTGTGCTTGCTTTTTGTCCTCTGTGCCAGCCGAGCACCTAACTCTACGACCGTCTGGCGCTGTGATGTCACAGTGCCACATTTTACCCCTGAGGATGATTGCCATGTTTTTACCTCCGATTTGCTAGAGCAATTCACCTCGCCAATTTCATTGTGGGTCATGAGCTTAATGCAATCAATGCAACTGGTTTTTAAAATGCGATATTCACCATTTTTTGACGTTTGAGCGGCTGATAGTTTTCCTGACTTGATCAGGCTTCGCGTGAAGCGATCACCGAATTTCATGAATGCGGCGGCCTCACGAAGTGTGAACACTTCTTCGTCCATTTGGTTGCCTTATTTGAGGTTATTGATTGGTTAATAGAGAGGGCGTTACTTAACCGTTATTCCGGCCTGCTTTAATATGTCTTCAACAAGCTCTTTATATTTAAAAAGGGTTTCCTCATCGCCAAAATCATCAGTGTTTGGCAATTCAACAACCAAGCTGGCTTTCGCCTTATTCCAAAACTCTTCCGCCACATCTTTAATTGACACGGTTTGGCCAAAAACAAATTTCCGCTCAGCCCACGCCTTTTCAAATAGCTCTTTTGATTTACCCATATTTATTCACCACCATGCAAGTTATCAAAAACCATCCGGCGCACCATGCGATATATAGCTCAACTGCGTGGTTGGTCATCAACCACCTTTCTTTCAATTGAGAATTTAATTGTTCGCGTGTCATAGCCTCGTTTTTCTAATTCTTCAAGAAAGCTATCTCCAAAAATAACTTTTCCAGTTGATAGATCTATTCCTTTTGATTTTGAAGAAAATAAATTCATCACTAAAGCGCGATCGCAACGAGGAACGTTATCACCATATAAAACGATATAATCAAGTTCGCCTTCGCATCTTCCGTATTGAAACTTAATAGAGCCTTCTTTCTTTGGTGGTCGCGGTGTTCCTATTTTCATGATTCACCACCATTGGCCGGGATTGGCAGTTCGCCGGACAACATGGCGCGATAAATAACTCGTGGTGCGACAGCTGCAGCACCATGAATGTGTGCAAGCTCTATTGCTTTGTTAATCCATTCATCCTCCAGTCGCGCCGCTTTCTTCCGGCGTTTCAATTGGCGAACAATTTGTTTTATCTGCAATATAAATGATTCCGCTATTAAGTCTTACTGCCCAGCGCATTTCTTCATCAACACCAAGCCCAATAAACTCAACGACTCCATATGATATATGCCGAATGCGAGAGCCAACCTCCGGCAACCGACCCGCCTTCTGATCTTCCACCGTCCAGCGGTTAGGATCTGGCTGTTTCCGGCCTAAGATCCTCGGCATCAGGTATCGAAATGCACCGAACGCAAACGTTCTTTCATAATCGCCGCCGCCAGTGCGAATGAACTGACCGTGCTTTTTCCACCATTCGCTAAATTCCGGCTCAATAATCGCATCCATATCACCACTCAAATCAATTGGATCTGGCGCTTCTTGGATTCGGCGCTGTGCAACGTGCGCCACATTATTTTCACCGGCAAATAGTAACGCACGCTCTGCCGTATAAAAGTAATACATATTCTTAGCTGGAATATTATCGTTTGGTGATGGTCTCAATTTAATTGCAAACTCAGCACCACCAGGAGCATGATCAAACAACTCTTGCGGCCCAAAAATAGGGGTTATTTTTTTCATTCTGCACCAGCCTTATTTGTGCGTATTAAATCAGCCAGCGCTCTTGCTGTGTGCGCTGTCATTTCTTTTTTTGTACTTAATCTCCAAAGTTCAAGATCAAATGGAATTTCTGATTGTTCGCATATTCTCGCGCAACGTTCACGCTCCGCTTTAACAAGACTTTCTTTGTTTTCAACAAACTCCAAAATCTTTGCAGGATAAGCCCCAGTGTGAGTTTTAAGCCACGCCAGTGCATCGGGTAATGTTACTTCTGGTTCAGTTGTCATAATTATTTCTCCACGCAAATAGCAGATGTAACATCACTAGTGTTCTCTGCTTTTTTGTATTCTGTTATTGCCGTCTCGCAATCTGATTTACCAAGGAACGGACCGACACTTGTTACCGCTATTGGACCGCCATGACATAAAGTTAAAATCAAATAATAAACACCCATAATTAATCTCGCTCTTTAATAACGCCGTTAATTAAACTCATCTGGTAAAGGAATTGAGTGTGAGTAAATCCGAGAAGCTTTATTGTTTCTTTGTGCTTGTCGAATATTTTAAATATCACGCTCATGTGTTTTGTTTTAATTCTGTCCTCCGGCGCAACTCCTGAAAGCTGAGTGTTAATATCAGCGTTTATCTGCCGGATAATTGCGCGGAGGGCGTTTTGCTTTGATGAATCGCTCATGTGGCAATTCCTGTTATTGGGACATTGGCACCCATGAAGTTTTAATTGCTGGCTTACCATTGCGAATAATTTCTTCCTGCTTCGCCATTTTGATATGCAGGTCTCTGGCTCGGCCTTTTTCAGCAAGCGAAATGAACTGCTTGCAGAATTGCGGGGCGTCAAACAAGATGGATACCTTCTTCGGCTTATTCCGCTTGAATGCGACCTCTGCCTTTTTGGCAACTTCATCGAGCCATTCGGACTGCGTTAACTCGATTGTTTCGCTGCCTTGCTTTTTGGTCGTTGGTGTGCTTTTTTTTGCGGCGCTAACGCATTCTGAAAATAAAACTCCATATACAGCAAAAGCAGTCATAGTTGCTTCTCCAGACAATAGAAATCCGCTGCTGATTGAGTTATCAACAGAAACGGTGGATAAGAACGGGGTAAGTGTGGTTAAGCGGCTTTCTTTGCGCCTATTCCGCGAGTAAACGGAACGGTAATTGAGTCGCCAATGTGCATTGCAGGGAAACACACGAGAGCAGATCCGAAATTAACGCCTGATTTCTTGGTAACCCCGTCACGCTCAAGGAAGTTATACCGCCCATCTGGTTCATAGATGATGCAGCCTTTGCTTACGCCTCTGCGCCACCAGTCAGTCTGACGCTCGTATGGGAGAAGCATCATTCCTGAGCGACCTTTTTCGCGCTGATGTTTTGCGTGGTTAATGAATTGCGCTTTCAGGTCGAAGGGGGGATTTAGAAACCAGCTATCTGGCCAGTCAAGCGATAAAGCATCATCATCACGAGTGAAGAACAAATTACATTTAGCCGTGAGCGGTTCTGCTGCTACATCGATGATAAACTTTCTGCCAAACAAGTGCTCTGCATCAGCAAAGCATTCCCACGTTGTAGCCCAGAAATTCTTATCGCTATCTGGTGTTTTCGATTTAACTAGGTGAGCCATTAAACAACCTCCTGACTTATAACGTCCGAAACCGTTGCCTGTGCCATGCAGAGCATATTTTTCATTGCTTCAACTCTGAATTGACATTTGCCTGTTCTGTTCCGGCGGGCCTGAAGTAGATAGCCAAACCCACTGAAGTTAAATATGCACACGTCAGACCAATTAGACCACCATTGCCACCACGAGAATGCGGGTAGTGGGCAGATGGCCTTGTGATAATCAAAATTGAGCTGGTTGTTACCCATCAATCAGCCTCCGGTGTTTTAGTTTCGACTTCTTCAAATACACCGCCGCCGCAATTTGGGCATACGTTTTTAGTCCAGCCACTGGCCTTCATTGGCTTTCTGACTAATTCAGACTTGTCATGCACCTTGCGGCATCGGCGGCACTTTAATTTATTCATTCCGCACCGCCTTCTTTTTTCAATTTTTTGCGTCTCAACACGGCGCGAATTAAGTCACGAACAAGATTTTTTTGTCTTGCTCCGCACTCTTCAAGGCTTTCTGGTGTGCTGCATCCCATCCATGACAATGCCAACTTCAACTTCTTAATATCATCGCAATCAAGAGAGTCTTGTTTTTCGCGGCTTAGTTCGCCATGAAGATTGGTTATCTGCACATCAAGATCTGCTAGTGCATCGTTAGTTGATAGCAGATTCGCCCATTCGTGGTTTTTAATCATGGCGGACATACCGATAACCGCGTTGTGGTATTCGTCGCGTTCGGCAGCCAATTCATTGAATTCAGACCCCCATGCGTTGATTACATTTTGTTGTTTTTTCAGTACTGCAATTTCTTCTGCAGGATTCTCCATACCAGCGCATGCATTCACGCATGTGACAATGCGAGCCCTGCTAGCGCGGTCTTTAACTGTCGCTACATACACACATTCCGGGCCAAGTATTTGACCGCACCCGCAGCTGCCGTTGTCGCATTCGTGCCAAGGTTCTGGTACATGACTCATGCTGCCTCCCGTTCTTCTATCCGGTAGTTGTCAGCGACATATTTGTTGGCTGATTCCATGATAGAGATAGCCGATTTATCACTGATACCTTTGATTTTCGATAACTTGAAAGCCTGGTACATCATGATGTCGTGTAGTGTTACCACGCCGTTGGCTTCAAGAATTTCAGCCTGTTTCGCCGGAACTACATCACGCACCGTAATTGATTGCGACCATGTAGCGCGTTCGATTAATGGTTGATGAGTTTCTGCCAGCGCATCGAGGGCGAAGTACATGATTGCGTCGATCAACTCTTTCGGAACACCGCGGGCAAATGAGCATGGCGGCAGGACTGGGCATAGCCACTCTGACATCAATATCGCTGCGCCTTCACCGGTTGCCGACATCACAAAGATTTTCCACTCCAAATCCAGCAATTGTTCGTCAAGTGATTGCAGGCCATGCGGTATGACATAAGCGAAGTAGGGAACTGCCTTGTCTTTGTCTTCTTCAGCAAAGAAGTGCTTTTTCAGGTGCAGGTTATACAGTGCGCGATATTTATCCTGCCGGCGCAATTGCTGAACTTCTGAATCGGCCTCGGCGATTATCTTGCTGAGTTTTTCCATTTTCAGTTGATTATCAGCATCCTGCCGTTTTAGGCTGATATTACTTGTACGAAGCTCCGTTAACGCTTTGCGCTGCTCATCAAGCAGTTTGTTTTTATCTTTGATATTGCGAGCCATCCGGTCTGGATTTAACTCGCGTAACCGTTTCAGTTCACGCTCAGCTTCATCAGCCCGTGCCTTTTCCGCGATAACCTTTACCTCTGCTTTTGATGCTTTGGATTGTGCATCAAGTGCTGCAAGTTCAAATTCCGCCTGCTTTTCTTTCAGAGAGTGAACTTCCAGCTTCAGAAGTTCTATTTCCTGTTTTTGCTGATCGGTGAATTGGTATTGCGCTTCAAGGCGATCAATCGCTTCGTTGTATTCATTTGCTGAAACTAATTCGGCTTGTTCGATTGATTCGCGAAGGAAAGTATCTTGGTTTTCAAGTGTTGCCAGCGCGTTTTGCATTTGCTGGCGAATCGCGTTAATGGCGAGGCTTGCCGTAGCGCCCGGTGTCAGTTGTTGTTCCATAGTGGTGTCCTGATTAATACTGAACTTTGGTGTGACGAACTTTTCCGAAGACCATGCCGCTTAGTATTGCGACAGCCATTTCGCGTGATAGTTGAAATCCTTTCGCAGCTGCTGCGGCCTGCATGTCATCCAGAATTTCGTTATTGATCAGCTTTTGGTGTTCGATGTTTGCGGCCTTCGCTGCGGCTTCTGCTTTGCGCTGTTCCTCTTCCTGAGCAATACGATTCTGCTCATCGATCTGGCGCTGGCGTTCAGCTTCCTGAGCCTGAATTACAGCCAGACGTTCGCGTTCTTCTGCTTGTGCTGCCGCAATACGCGCCTGCTCCTCGGCTTCAAGTCGTTGTCGTTCAAGGCGTTGCTGAGCTTCTTTAGCGTCAGCTTCGGCCTTCAATTGAGCATCTCGGGCGGCCTGTTCGCGTTGTTCGGCTGCAATCTTATCGCGAAGCGCTTGCTGCTCGGCTTCATGGCGGGCCTGAGCTTTGATTTGCTCTTCACGCCGGATACGGTCTTTTTCTTCCTGCTCTGCTTTTAGTCGAGCGATTTCGGCCTGTTGCGCTTCCCATTGAAGACGAGTTTGCAGAAAGGCATCCAGCTTCACTTTCGCAGCTTCTTTGGCTGCCTGAGCGCGATCTTGGTACTCATTCCAAGTGTCATCGATAGCGATAGCTTCCAAATCGCCAATCCATAATTTGATTTCAGCAGAAGGTGATTCAGTGGTTGCCTTGGCGCCTAACTCTTGAATGGCTGCGATACGCTGATCTAGTGCTGCGATGCGGGCCTTTTCAGCGTTTTCGTAATCAGTTAATGGCTTGCGCACTCTGGCTTGCAACTCATCACAGAAGTCACGGACCTTCTTTCGCGTTGCATCGATGCGCTTTGGAATTTCCTTTTCTGCATCAACTAGCTCTTTACCAAGACCATCAATGAATGTTTTTGTTCTGGCTACTGCATAGGCTTGTGAGCCAATCAACTTGCGGCCTTTCAGTGTTGTAACGTCAGGGGTAAAGTCACTGGCCAGCGTTTCAATTTCAGTCAGAATTGAATCAATATTTTTACTTTCAACGAAAAAAGCGCGTACATCAGTTGGCTGAATGACAACTAGCGAGGTTGATTCAGTCTTTGCTTGTTCTGTCATGGCGTGGTGTCCGATTAAAGCCCCGAAGGGCTAGGGGCTAAACGGGGATGTTTTTGGCTTCGGCTGCGAGAGATTCTTTAATGCGATTGCTGTTTTGCTGGTAGATAACCTTTGCTCGGTGAGCATCCGCATCAGGTAATTCGCCAATTTCAGCGACTTTCTCTGACACTGATTTCAACTCGGCGTGACTCTGGCACAAGCTCATTAGCTCAAGCGTTTCTTCAAGTTTTGCCTTTTGTTCTGCAGACAGCTCTTTTGGTTGATCAATTACCTGCTCGGCTGATTGCTGTTTTTTCTGTGCCATTAGGCGATCAAGTCCTGAGCCTTGCTGCATTGGCGTAACATCTCGCTCTGGTTTTGTTTCCTCCAATTCATCTGGAGTGTAAACACCCATAATGACATCAGGGCAGTACAGGCGAGACCAGCGTTTTACGGCCAGATAGGCAAGTTGTTGGCGCGGATCATCAGCCCACAATGTTGAGTTGCGCGTTCTTGCTTGAGCTAGCAGTAATTCAAGCATGCGTGGCTCATCTTCACCTTTCATAGTTGCCCAGCAACGAACGCCAAGACCTTCTTCGTCGGCCAGTTTCCAGCCGGGCTGGCGATATTCTTTACCTTCCTGATTTTTCTTTACTTCAAACTTACCGATCACCTTTGTCCAATCGCCGAACCATTCAAAATGCAGGCGATCTTTAGTTGGTGCCAGCGCAGTTATCACCGAGTTAACAAGCTGTGCTTCGTAGCCGATTTTCCCAGAAATAAAGTGCGTTTTCTGTGCAACTGCGAATGGGTTCATTCCCCACTGAACAGCCTGCATCACCACCGCCAAACAATCACCTTTACTACCTTGATACTCTTTTGGGATGGTAGCCTTTCCTGTGGCCATAATTTCAGCCAGCGCAACCATTGATGACATACTTGCTGCATCAAGGGTTAGGTTGCGACCAACGCCAGTTTGTTGAGGCGACTCCATAATTTGTGTGTTCATGCAGATTTCCTTTTTGCCCAGAACGGGCGATAAAGAGTTTCAAAGTCGTGCCAGTCATCATTAAGTTTGCACTCATGAAATCGGCGCAGATTTTTATGCCATTCTTCGTAGCCTGCCGATTTCCAATCTTGCTCAACTTTCATCACGCGCACCGGATAACGACCACAATCAATCGTGTCGCTGACCATCAGAAAGAAAAAATCGGACGGCTCACCGAATAGCTTTTCATAGCCTTCGGTGTACATGGCGTCTTGAACGTAGTAGCGGAACTCTTCGACATGCGTTTCAAATCGCCCAATGTCTGCGGTTTTTTTCACATCGAATGTAACTGGAACATCAGCCAGATAACTGTCAGGTCTAATGCGACACTGCTCACCGGTTTCTTCATCAGTCCAGTAGAGGGATGATTCTGCATGGCGATCATGTTCAAGTAACAACCTCGCGTCTGGGTGAGCCATTGCACTCTCACGCATCAATCGAAGTTTCCGTCCTTCTTCGAAGGTCATTACCGTTTTACCGGTTGCCTTGCAGTCATCCAGAAACACTTCCTTTGCTTCCTTATCGACATTTTTTCTACCAAACGATGGCGCAATAATGAATCGGCTTTCAAATTCATCAGGCTCAAGCAGCAGGCAGTGCAGGGCGGTTCCCATATCCAGCGCAGTTAACTTTTCTTCATCAACGGGTGCTGATTTCTTCCATTGGTAAATGGCAGGTGAAATGGCAATATCATCCAGCTGGCTTTTACTAACCGCTGGGCCGGAGTGATATTCTTCGTTAGTGATGTCGTGATAAACGCCGTTTGGGATAGATAGGATGATGCCTGACTGCGGATCGCGGACAATTCCGGTATCAGCTAAAGCGTTCATGACGATCTCCAGCTAGGTCTAATGCGATGGGCTTCCACCTCAAGATCAATTCGCTCACGTACCTGAGCGGTAATCTGATCGCGCAGGATGTGGTTAAACAGCTTTGCTGCCGTTGTTCCTTCGGTACTATCCGGTGACTCCATTATCACTTTCATATGCGCTTTAAGCTGTGAATCGATTTCCGACTCAGTAATGCCGTTATGGCCAGTGGTGTTGCAGATGACAGATAACAGCGATAAGCCTTCAAAATCTCCGCCATTCAGGATGACTTTTTCAACGAAAGCTGCTTTTTCATCGGCATAGGTTTGCCATTTTTCGTCGATAGACTGTTTGCGGCCCAATTCATCAGCCAGAACGTCAGCGGCATGGCTGTTAACATCAAATGCTCTGGCAAAGTTGTCATTGAGGTGATTAATTAATGTTTGCATAATTCACTACCTCATTAATTTCAAAATCAATTAACTTGAAGTTAATAACTTTTTCTATAGGCCAAACTACATAGTCTTTTCGGTTCTGGTATGAAGCTAATTCAAAATACTGCTTCCCGTAATGAAGCCGGCCTATTCTTTTTGAACCATCTTCATGCTGAATAACACAATCGGCATACGGCTCTGGAAGGTTGTTAACATCCATCACGCACCAACCTTAACCACTGGCAGGAGAACTACTGGATGATTACCGGTTTCAATCACTTCACCGACCTTGAATCCGAAAGTTTGTGGCTTGGCCTGTTTTGCTGCGGTTTCCTGCATTTTGCGGAAGCGGCGTAATTTACGGCGGCGGGCTATCCAAGCGTGCATATCTGATGACATTGCAGGGACCAGCTCGCATATTGCGTTGAGTGTTTGTTTCATATAACCTCCAGAAAGGTTTTAAAGGATGTGGTGTCCGTTGAATCCGAAGAGGTCAGCGAAGGTGAGAGAGCGCTGGCCTTTTTTATTGGGCGTAAATCAGGGGTATGGCGGTTATTGCGATGAACACGATGGCGACAATGATGATTGCCAACTTCATAGTGCAAACTCGCGTGCCAGCTCCATCTCTTCGCGCTTGGCTTCAATTTCACGCCAGTAGTGCTTTTTCGGTTTTTTAGCTGATAGGTTAGCAACCAGCTCAAGAAACGGGACTGTGATTTTTACCCGTCGGGTTAATTCTTCTTTTCCTAGGTTCATGGCGACCTCACGCAGCTTCTTTGTTTAACTTCAGCGCTAATTCAGCAACGCAATCCCGTCCGGCTTGTTTGTATGCTTCCGCTGCTGAGCCTGAATATTTTTCATCAACCGCTTGCTTGAATTTATCCAGAGTATCGAAGAAGCAACCTGCTGAGATTTTGAAATTGTTGCCACACCAAACAGCAAAGATTGTTCTGCTGGAATAACCGCAATTTTCGCGATAGGCGATATTAGAAATGCGCTTTGCATCCAGGTCGAGGTAACCACTCACACTCAGGTTGTCTGGTAATGCGGTGATGCCGGTACAATCTTGCAGGTCGAGGTAACCACCCACACTCAGGTTGTCGCTGTCCAAGGTGAAATCAACGCCTTCGCGCTTAAGCAATTTAATAAATTCGTTCATCGGGATCTCCAAAAAGAAGCCCGGACGAACCGGGCAAAACACATGGGATAAAACTGGTTGATAGGTACGATCTATCTGAAGGCGCACTAATGACCGGCCTTGATCGGCTTAAAATCAACTACCGGATAATGTCAGTGCGCTTTCAGATAAGGCCTGTTGCCAAGCCTTTTCGTATAACCATTTTCTAACGTCACTAAAGAGCCTTAGGCAGAGCCTCACTGCCGCAGTATTTTCTATTTCGCCCCCTCTGGCCGAGGGAGTGTTGTGCTACGAACACAACGGCGGATTGCCATCACTTGAAGCGTTGCAGGCATTCGAACTATTCGGTAATCCCTAATAGTTGCAATGACAATCCCCGTTACATTCATTACTCCGCTTGTCTCACCATAACCTCGGCGTCTCGTTTTCTTGTCTCGGCATGTGCTACAGGTCGGTTAGTAGGCCACGGCAGTTTTTCTGCTGACGGTTGGCTATGACTTAACAAGCGGCATTACCCAAATTCTTAAAGAACAGCGAAATTCAGGTTGAGTTTTCCCGCGTCAAGAAATCCGAAGATTTGACGGAAGGTTTCAATCTGTCGCGGGGTAAGGGAAAGCTCTCTGATCCAGCTTTGCATTACATCGCGTGTCGCCTGCGTGTCACGGTCGCCACCGGGTTTGTTTCTCGCTGCACTCTGTGCTGCTGTTGGCACAACGTGCCGATGTGATAGAGATTAGAAAACTAAACCTCGCTCGTCAATAAAAAAGATCAAAAAACTAAACTTATTTTTGTTCATTTTTCTAAGCGATGATTTTTACTGGGATTTATTTGTGTTGAGATGTGATATTTCAGATACAAAAAAGGCCGCCGAACGGCAGCCTTGACAGGTCGGGATAGTTTACTTTGAGCATCGATACGCATTACCGCTTACTGAGGCGGTCATTCCGCCACTCACAGAACTCCAAACGATGTGTGTTGCGCCAGCGCTTGCAGCTTGAGATTTAGCCTCATTCTTTGCACTTGATACACCTTGAGAGGCAAATAAACCGCCAACACCAGACGTTCCGCTTACTGATTCAACAAAGACGCAGGACTTAACCATGTTTTCGTCGGCATCAAGAACTGCATATTTAGGTGATGCGGCGCAACCTGACAGAATGGATAAATAAGCAACTAATGCAAATCGAAGGCTCATTTTAATCACCGCCTGGGCGAGAATCTGAAGAACGGCCACCACAACGAGAGCCATCGGCGGCGGTATCTGAATCATGCTGGCAATTCCCAGCAAAAACAGAAGAACTAACCGATATAGACAGTAAAGCCATGAATACTAAAGTTAGTTTTTTCATATTTACCTCTAAATGTAAGAAAATAGCGCCTTTAACGATAAGGCTTGAAAAATAAGATGCATTAATCCAAACACCAATAGAGCTTTTGCTGTCACCTTAAATATTTTGTGTCCATTGTATGAAATGCACGATCTCCATGTGCCAACAAAAGTAATATATCTCCACCACAAAACAAAAATAGCCGTAATAAGTAGTGGGAATACGTTACCAGTAGCAACGGTAAAGTCTTTAGCTATTGCCAGTATTGCTAACATTATAAGGTTCGATAAAAAAGCAAATAACCAAAATGATTTAGCGAGGCCATAATCACCATTTAACAGTTTGGTATAAAAAAACTTACTTTTATTAACGCTTTCATCTTCTAGGTATTCCATTCATCACCTACAGCTTAATTGTTGCTTCCAGTGCGACCGCAATGATCCTACATCCTTCGTTAATCGGAATTGTAGGGTATTTGGGATTTAGTGGGTTCAGGTACATATTTGGACCATCCTTCACAAACTCTTTTATCGTAGCTTCATTTGATCCTTCAAGCATCGCAACAACAATCCTTCTATTTAGTTGACTCGGATCAAATACGGGGTCAACAACCACCCTCGCACCATCCGGGATGCTTCGTTTGTCCAATGGGTTATGCATGCTGTCACCGCGAACATCAAGCGCAAAAGCGTGACTTGAAACGTTGGCAGAGGTTTCCATCCATGTAGTGCAGTTAATTGATGGATCATCACAGCCAACATCTGACCACATACCCGCTTGAACCCAAGAAATGACGGGTATTTTTTTGCTTACTAAGTTGTGGTAGGGCAAAACTAGCTCACCAGTAGCCGCGACCATGACATTTCTGGAATCTTTATCGCCTTTCCCAGTTTCTAGCCACACAGTATTTGTTCTTAGGATATTGGCTAGTCTTTCCATATCCTTCGGTTTGTTTAGATTACTTTCCCACTGAGATACAGTCCCTTTGCTGTCATAGCCCATCAATTCAGCAACCACACGCTGACTCAAGCCCATTTCAGTTCTTAATTTTTTAATTCTCGAGCCACGAGTTTCCATGTGAGCACCTGCGTAACAAATATGAAGTTTAGTTATCTTAACTTGTGTTGATATCAGATAACTGATCATCTACACTGTTTAGAAAAGTGACCAAAGGGCGAAATATTATGGCTCCACCAAGAAAAATGACCGCTAGAAAATCTGATGTTATCGGCTTTTTTGGCGGAACGATTAAAACAGCTCTGGCCTTTGGCATTTCCAAAGGAGCCGTAAGCCAGTGGCCTGATCTCATCCCTGAAAACAGAGCAAGACAACTTACTGAGGTGACGGGCGGAAAGCTCACCCCGTTCCCGGTGGAAACCAGCAGCGAAGCTGCATAACAAAACAAGTCGGACACCACATCCAATAGAGGTAGTACCCATGCAAGCATCACGAAAAGTAGAAGGCCCACGAGTAAGAGAGTCAGCGCCATTCATTGCGTTGCTGAATAACGCTTGTTTCTCGCTGAATTCAAACCCGAACGCCGGAACGCCGCTGTTGTTAAAAATGGCGTTAAGAAAGATCCGCGATGATGACCCCGATGAGTTTTCTCGCATTGTACGAAGTGCTGCGCGTGATGCAGGGGTTAGTACCGCAGACGTGATCCAAACAATCAACGATTGATAACCAATAAGGCCACTAGCCAATGAATAGCGTGGATAAGACAGATAAAGAACAACGAATACTGGAAGCACTATCAAGACACCTTTCCGGCTCTGGAGACCTTAAGCAAAAGCTTAACAGACCGCTTCTGAGTCGCATGTGCCAACCAATTGTTTCTATGGGTTTTGTGCCAACAAGTAAAACGTTGCAGTAATAAAAAAGCCCCGGCGCTGTTACAGCAGCCCGAGGCGTGAATTCAAATGATAGCCACATAGGAATTAACCAAATGATAGCCCCAACAAGCGACCCAATCAAGTTACACAAAGACCTTGTGCCAATCTGGATGCAGTTAAACGGCTTCCAGCAAGTGCGCAATCAATGGATCAGCAAATCAAGAGCCGTTCTGGTTACTCCGTTGCTGAATGACAAAGTTTTAATTCAGGTAGGAGTGCCAGCATGAGCGATAACGAAGCCATGTCATTTGATGACGATATCCCTGTTTTTTCTAATGAACAACCAGCTCAGCCAGTAAAAACAAAGGTACAGAGAAAGCCACGAAAGGGAATACCTAAGAAAATCCGGTTTGAGGTTTTAAAACGCGATTCATTCAAGTGCCAATATTGTGGCGCAACAGCACCTGATGTCGTTTTGCATATCGATCATATATCGCCAGTAAGCAAAGGTGGCGGTAACGACATCATGAACCTTATTACCTCTTGTGAGGCCTGCAATTTAGGTAAAAGCGACAAAGAGCTAACCGATAAATCATCAATTGAAAAACAAAGAAAGCAACTTGAAGAGTTGAGCGAAAAGCGCGAACAACTGCAAATGATGATCAAGTGGCGAAATGAATTATCAAAGATGGATGACGACATCGTTAATTCACTGGTTGAGCACATTGAGTTGTATATGGGTGACATGACTGTTTCTGATGTAGGTAAGCGATCAATTAAGAAATGGTTAAAAACTTTCACTTTTGACGAAATCTATTCAGCAATAGATGAAACGGCAGAGCGAGTACTGAAAGGTATTACTAACGACCGCGAAGTTATTGAACAGTTTTTTATGTCTATACCAAAAACTGCCAGCTTTAAGAAGCAACCAGAAGATCGCAAGCAACTTCTGTATATCCGCGGAATATTGAGAAACAGACTTAACTACATAAACGAAAAAATGTGCATGTCTCTTCTTAATCACGCGATAGAGAAAGGCGTTCAGATGTCTCAACTGTCGGACTTTGCGAAAACAGTAAAGAACTGGACCACATTCAAAGCTGAGATTGAGGGTTTATAGGATGGCTAGAGCGCGAAATATTAAGCCAGGATTCTTTGCTAATGATGAGCTTGGCGAGTGCAATCCGCTAACGAGGCTTATGTTTATTGGCATGTGGACCATGGCAGATAAAAAAGGCCGCATGGAAGACAGGCCAAAACGCATTAAAGCTACAACACTACCATATGACAATGCTGATTGTGATGAACTACTTAATGAATTGGTTAAGCATGGTTTTATTATCAGATATTCAGTTGGTGAAAATGGTTACATCCAGATTATTAACTGGGATAAACACCAGAACCCTCACGTTAAAGAATCTGCAAGTGAGATACCGGAATTTGTTCAGCAACCTACTGAAATAAATCAGGAAAGTGCAAGAATCATTAAAGAACAATGCAGCAACGAACAAAGCACGATACAAGCACCAGTTTTGCATGATGCTAATCCTGCTGATTCCCTTAACCTGATTCCTGATTCCCTTAACCTGATTCCTGATTCCCTTAACCTGATTCCTGATTCCCTTAACCTGATTCCTAGTGAAGAGATTTGCTCGCAGCAAACTTTCGTTTCTGCTGAGCAAGCAACTGGGAAACAGGAACTGTCAGATGATCCGATTGTAATAACCATCCTGACAAACACAGGTGATGAATGGCCTGTTACAGAGTCATTGGTCAAACAGATGACCGAATTATATCCGGCAGTGAATGTGCGGCAGGAGTTTCGGAACATATCTGGGTGGGCCATTGGGAACCAGAAAAAACGCAAGACAAAGAGCGGGATGATGAAATTCATTACCGCATGGATGTCACGAGCGCAGAACAGTGGTGGGTCAAAAGTAATTGATTTTACGCCGCGCAATCAACCAATCCGCCAAGATGGGTTTGCCCACACTGGTGAGCCATCTTGCACAGTTGGGAAGATCTAGCCATGACTGACATCCTTAAGCGTTTTGCTCAAATTCAAAAATCTGCAGCTGAGCTAGCTGAAAAACATACTCGTAAGGCATTCTGCGAAAAACACAAAGCAGAGTACATCGAAGACAATCGCACGGTATCTGGCAACTACGAGGGTGAATGCCCGCTTTGCAAAGCTGAGCGTGAATCGGTAGCTCTGGCAGAACTTGCAAACCTACGCCGCATCAAGCGCATTAAGCAGTCAGGCCTTCCGCCTCGTTTTCACGATCGGACTCTCGACAGCTACCAAATCACCAATCCACGGCAACAATCCGCACTGGATGCGGTGAAATCGTACTGTGCCGATCTGGACGGATTACGTAATGGTCGGAGTCTGCTGATGATTGGTAATGTCGGTGTAGGCAAAACTCATCTAGCAGCTGGCGTTATCAATGCACTGGTTAAACCGGACAACAAGGTCGATGCGGTTTACACCACTGCCCGCGACATGATCCGCGATATTCGTTCAACTTGGAAAAATTCAGACCGAGACGAATCAGAAGCCATTGCTTACTACGCTGACACCAGCTTGTTGGTCATTGACGAAGTAGGGGTTCAGTACGGTAGCGAATCAGAGGCAATCTTGATGTTTGACGTCATCGATAAGCGCTACGGCTCAAGACTGCCAACGGTTTTTATCTCAAATCTGAAAATGGCCGAAGTTAAAACCATTCTGACAGACCGCATTATCGACCGCCTGCGCGAAGACAACGGTCTGACTGTGCAGTTGGAATGGACCAGCCAGCGAGGTGCAGCATGAACGCACCAGCAAATCTTCATGACGTAAAACAACCACCGTATAGCTTTGAGGCCGAGCAATCAGTGCTTGGTGGCCTTCTGCTTGAATCCAACGCATGGGATGACGTGTCGGTGTTGGTTACTGCCGATGATTTCTACAGCAAGCCGCACAGAACCATTTTTGAAGCTATCAAAGGCGTTGTCACCACAGGTAAACACCTGGACATCATCATGCTGCAAGAGGCGCTTGAAGAATCAGGAAAGCTTGAGGATGTTGGTGGGTTTCGTTATCTGGCTGAGCTGATGCGCACCATTCCAAGCGCGGCCAATATCACAGCGTATGCCAAGCTGGTAAAGGAGCGGGCAGTAACCCGAGCATTGATTGCGATCGGCAACGAGATTGTAGAATCTGGCTACAGCACACAAGGTGCCACTGCTGCCGATCTGACTATGAAGTATCAGAGTAAACTTGATGCTCTTCTGGATTCTGGCTCGTCAGATAAAAAATACGACAAAATGAATGTGATGCTTGAGCGGGCCGTGACGCGCATTGAGGAAAATTTCAATCGTGGTTCGCATATCACCGGCTTGCCTTCTGGGTACGCAGATCTGGACAAGATGACTGCTGGATTTCAGCCATCAGATCTGATCATCATTGCTGCTCGACCATCTATGGGGAAAACCACATTTGCGGTAAACCTTGCCGACCACGCAGCGCAAACATCGGATAAGCCAGCAGTCATATTCTCGCTTGAGATGCCAGAAGGTCAGATCATGGACCGCCTGCTGTCTGCAAATTCCCGCGTATCCCACGACAAAATAAAAACCGGGAATCTGGATGATGATGATTGGGCCCGCCTAAGTAACGGCATCGGCTACATGATCTCAAAAACGAAACTCATCATTGATGACGACAGTGGATTAACACCGGCAGAACTGCGGTACCGGGCAAAACGCCTGCACAAAGAACATGGCGGCCTCAGCATGATCATGATCGACTACCTGCAGTTGATGCGAGTGCCGGAACTGGCTGGCAACAGAACGCTTGAGATTGCTGAAATATCCCGATCGTTAAAGGCGCTGGCCAAAGAATTGCAAATTCCTGTCATTGCATTGTCTCAGTTAAACCGAAGCCTTGAGCAGCGCGCCGACAAGCGCCCAATCAACTCAGACTTGCGCGAATCAGGCTCTATCGAACAAGACGCTGACGTGATCATGTTTGTCTACCGGGATGAGGTTTATCACGATGACAGTGCAGAAAAGGGCGTTGCAGAAATCATCATCGGTAAGCAGCGTAACGGGCCGATCGGCAAAGTTCGCCTGACATTCCAAGGTCAATACTCACGCTTCGATAATTACGCAGGCCCATCCATGCAGGAGGACTACTAGCATGAATTTCTCAAAACTTTCAAATGATGAGCTGCTGGAATTGCTTGTAGCAAAAACACAATACTCAAGAGAACTGGACTCAGAACAAGAGGTTCTTTGTGATGAGATTGTGGAAATCAAGATGGTGCTGAGTGATCGCAGAGAGAGGGTGGCAGCATGACTAATAAAGAACTGCTGGAGTTAGCTGCGAAGTCGGTTGGTGTTAAGTTAGAGTATCGTCAAGATTGTGGCGCGCACTATTATAACAACCCTGAAACAGGCAGAGAGCGCTGGAATCCGCTTGAAGATGACGGGCAAGCGTTGCGGGTGGCTGTGAAATTAAGGCTACAGGTTTCCCCCAATGATTACGACACAATGGTGAATGCAAGGCTTCCACTGCACATAACAGCCGTAGAAACACACAACAACGATCAATATGCAGCCACCCGCCGCGCAATCGTCCGGGTTGCTGCTGATATTGGACGATCATTGAATATTGCAGGCGGTGTTGCATGAAATCACGCAGGAACTGGGGTGAATTCAAACTAGAACAAGCCGATATCGAGTCATATTGCGCACTTAAAGAAACCGCAGGGGAGATTGGCAAACGCCGCGGCGGGTTCTCTTCATCGAACGTGCTGTACCATTTGCGCAAAGTCGATACGCCAGAGATGCGAGAAGCATTGGCGTATTGGGCGAATATGGCCAGTGATGACTACAAGAGACACCGGAAAGAAAAGGTTCTAGAACTGGTAAAGGCCGGATGGTCAACAAGCTCAATCGTTGAAGAGGTTGGTACATCAACATCAACCGTCACGAAGGCTCGCCGTGAGCTTGGGTTGTCCGGACCAGTGAGGCCAAAGAAAATAAAACCGGCTGTTGATGGTTGCATGGATTTCACGCTTAGGAATGTTGTTAACACTTTAGTCAGTGACGTCAAAGAATTACCCCACTTTGTTGCACTAACGAAAAAATGGCCGGTTAACATAAGCTTAGCCGGGTAACATTTTTCACCGAACATGCGATAACACCCCGAATCAAGTATATTACCTGCCTCGGGGTGGTTCCCGTCTCGCTACAAACTGTGCTCGCGCGTGATGCGTCAGTACAGATGATTCAAACAATCTGCACTAATTGACGTATCTGATTATTCAGATATTTGTCATATCCGCCTCACGCCGCTGTTCGATTTCATTGAACGGGAGATACGGCGTGTTTAAATTCAAAAATATCCTTAGCTCTATTGCCGCAATACTCGGCTTTCATAATGCGCCGACTTGGCATCCGCTGTTCCTGTCGCTGGGTACGCCAAACAAATTCCATCAATCCCGCTTTTCTGGTGTAGCCAGAGCAAAACGCATGGCCCGCAAGCTGCGCAATCGCCGAAATCAACGCCGGAACCGTGCGTAATGGCTATTCATGCTAGATACGGTAATGGGCCGATAATCTGCGTTCTTAACCCAAACTCGGTAGTTGGTCTAACAGAGAAAGAGCTTAGGGAAGTCGCAGGAATCAACAATTGTGAAATTGTGGTTATGGATGCGATTACTCGTAATTCAGGTGATTTTCCATTTGAGCTTAAGCCACCAAAACAATATTCATGGTGTAAAAACGGCAACCAATCATCTGGCGTCGCAACAAATAAGCGGGCCGCCAAAAAACTTCGAAACATCAGAAAGCGGAGATCCAAATAATGGAAATCCAGATGATGAAACAGCCTGGCGGATTATTCGTTCCGGCATTCGATACTGAGGTTGAACGCCTTGAGCGGTTCCGGACTGGGTTTATATATCCAGTGGATGTTAAGCATGGTCGAAGCCAAGAATTTCACGGGAAGGTATTTAAATTTCTGCAGTTCTGCTTTGACCATTGGTCGGCAGATAAGACTGATGAGCGATTCAAAACAAGCTCTGCGCAGTTTGATACCTTCCGTAAAAACTTAACTGTATTGGCCGGGTACCGCGAAACAACATTCACAATTGATGGCCGGTTACGCGTTGAGCCTAAATCACTGTCATTCGCCAGCATGGATCAAACTGAATTCCAAGAATGCTACAGCGCCATGATAAACGCTGCGCTTGCTAATGTGTTCAATAACACCAAAGACCAGCGAGTCATCGATCAATTAGTGGGGTTCTTCTGATGACCTCATTCAATCTCGCAACCAAGACAGCCAGAGAACGCATTGAAGTTGAGTTAGACAAATCCGCTTCACTGGCCATCTACAAACTGCGTCATGCCAAAACCATTACTCAGAAAGACATTCAAGTACAGATCGCCGCATTACCCGCTGATCAGCAGGGATACTTCTGCCAGCGCTTAAATCATCACGAATTGCCGGAGTTTAAGTGATGGCAGTCTGCAAGAACAAGGCATGCGGGAACAAGTTCAAACCAACAAGGCCATTTCAGAAAGGTTGCTGCCAAGACTGCGATTACGTTATTGCCATGGATTTTCTTGATAAGAAGCGGGCCAAGGAAGCTGCTGAGCGAAAGAATGCGGCTATTAAGCAAGAGCGCGATAAACGGCAGAAATTAAGGGCCAGAAAAGAAGCGCTAAGACCTCGCGGGGATTACGTGAAGCAGGCTCAGATCTGGTTCAACAGATTTATCCGAATGAGAGATGAGGGTCATCACTGCATTAGCTGCGATAAGCCTTTTCAGCTCTCGCTCTATATCCGAGGCCAGCTATTTGATGCCGGGCATTACCGGTCAGTTGGTTCATGCCCTGAGTTGAGATTTGAAGAGTTAAACGTAAATCTCCAGTGCGTCCACTGTAACCGCGATTTATCCGGGAACGTGGTGGAGTACCGAAAACGATTACTCATAAAAATCGGGTTAAAAAAATTGGAATGGTTAGAGGGGCCACACGAAGCAAAGCATTACACCATCGATGATCTAAAAGAAATCACGGCCAAATACAAAGCCAAGTGCAAACAAATACAAAACGAGCGGGAGACAATGGCATGTTAGAACTGTATCTGAAACTTTATGAAGCCCGGTCAGTAAATTTCGAGGCCCGCGGCAATGCTCATGGCGTTGGTCGTGATGAAATACTTGGATCCGCAGCCATGGCAACCAGCCGTCATCCACTGGGTCATCGGATGGTAATGGCGGAAGCGGGTGATCAGCATGCAATAAAAGCATTAGCTGAATGGGCTGAGTCAATCATCCATGAGTTAAACCAAGAGGTAGTAGCCGTGGCGCTGGGGCGGCCATTGCCTGATCAGTTAATGAAGCTGGTTTACGCATCACCACGTTACGATCGTGAGCGCAGACGTTGCGCAGAGATAAAAGCCAAAGCCAAGCACTTGCGCAATTTAGGTAAAAATCACGAGGCAAAAGAAAAAGACCTTCTGGCAGATGGAATAATCCACGCAGCAATAGAACGATGTAAAAAAGAAATCCTGACATCCGGACGATGCCCGAAGTGTCGCGGAACCGGAGTGATGGAGCGCAAAGGTGATCAGTGCCCGATTTGCAATGGCACCGGGAAAACACTTACTGACGCCTCAAGCATTCAAAAAAAATACGGGAATGAGATGTATCGACAATTTATCCATCTCGTTGATTTAATGCAGATTGATAAATCAGAGTGGATCCGCGCATTTATAGCGCAAGTTAACGCCGAGAAGGTTGCGTAAATAATAGGCCAGCGTTAGTATGTTCACATCATAGGCGATCTCTAATCAGGTCGCCTTTTTTGTTTCTAAACCCTGCCATTGCGCGGGGTTTTTTCGTTTATGGAGCTATGGAAATGCCAAATACATATATCGGAACAAAGCTAATCAACGCCGAGCCAATGACTCGCGCTGCATACAACGCATTTCGTGGCTGGGAGTTGCCAGCAGATGAAAATGGCGCTGACGAAGGCTATTTAGTTGAGTATCTGGATGGTGGAAAGCCAAATACAGCTACGCATGCGGGTTATGTTTCATGGTCACCGAAAGAGCAGTTCGATAATGCTTATCGCAAAACAAATGGTATGTCGTTTGGCTTGGCAGTTGAAGCTGTGAAAAAAGGAAAGCGTATTGCTCGCGCCGGCTGGAATGGTAAAGGCATGTTCCTGATTTACATATTCCCGTATATCAATGATCAATTCACCATCATTGAGAAGGACTCAATTGTTGGAACGTTAGCACCATATCTAGCCATGAAAACAGCAGATAACCAACTGGTACCTTGGTTGGCAAGTCAGACTGACATTCTGGCAGATGATTGGTGCATCGTAGAGTAATTAAGTTTCATAAACACAACCCGCTCCGGCGGGTTTTCTTATTTCTGGAGTATGAAGATGGGCGCAAAAGTTCCAGCAGAACGCATCAATCAGCTTATGGCTGGTGTCACATATCATGTTTTCCGGGTGCCAGATACCACCACCACTGTTGCTGTGGCATACAGCGAGGATGGTTTCCGCCTGTCGGTTGGCGCCTCTGATTGCGTTGACCCTGCCAACTATGATTTTGAGCTTGGCAAGAAGTACGCCTGTGAACGCGCAGAGTATGACGCACGAAACAAGCTGTGGGAGCTGGAAGGCTATCACCTGTTTCAATCCCTGAAAGAATCTTCAAGCAACGAGTGAGGTGATCACTTGTCTCCGGCTGGTGCGGAAATACCAGGGCTAACACGCTGCGAAGCGTTGAAGTTCTCCATCCCTGTTCAACCATGGCTGCTCAAACAGCAGCGATTTGATGACGCTGTACGCGAATATTGTAGCGTTCTTAGCGCTAATGGAGTTGCAAACTTCATTCATTTTCATTGGGACGAAAGAAATCCGCACAACCAAACACTGGTTGAGTTGTTCAATCCTGCCGGCTTGTTCGCCCCGCATATCAACTACATAACAAACAGCATCGAGCTGAGAGAGTGCGACTTATGCGATATGCGATAACCGCTACTGTTCATGTCAGCGATTTGTATAAGTCGCTACAAAAAAATATCAGCACAGCCGAAGTGGATGCGCGGATCAAGGCGCTAATCAAGGCCGAATTTGAGAGACAGGGTATCAGATTCTTAGATAAGCCAGGTTTATATCCAGTAACTCCGTGCCACATGCGGAGTGAAATGGTTGGCGCTCACCCCGAGATCACGATCAAGCAGGGCAAGGCATGAGCAATCCAGTACATCAGGCGAACCAGATTGCAACAGAAGCATTAAAGGTCACACCTCCAGCAGCGTATGGGATGTTTAAGTTGGCTGGAATTTCCCCCGCGGATTGGGTTACTTACCTGACTCTTCTGTACATCATTATTCAACTCATGATCGTCATTCCAAAGTGGTTAAGACAATACGGCCCATGGTTCACCCGGCAATACATATCACTCCGCCTGCTGATTAAGTCCGTGGTGAGTCGATGAATAAGCGGGTATCCAAATCACTTTGTACTGTAATGGCTGTAATAGCCATAGTCACGGGATGGCAAGCCCAGTACAAAACAAACCCAGAAACATTACCGACTGAAGTTAAACAGGTAATGACCTCAAAAGCCGGTAATCAACTCAGATTCAGCCAGAAAGCATTCGAAATTATTGGTGATGCAGAGTCATGCAGGCGAGATGCTTATCAGTGCCCAGCAAGGATCTGGACTGCGGGAATTGGTCACACTGGGAAAGGCGTTAAGCCAGATCTGAAAGATATTCCGCTTGAAACAATCGCCCTATGGTTCATCTCCGACACCATGGAAGCGCAAAACTGTATTGAGCAAAACCTCGAACGCCCTCCACTCCAGAAATTACCACAAGGTGTGTTTGATGCCATCGGATCCCTGATTTTCAATACTGGGTGCAAAAACATTATCAATTCAACGCTGGCCAAGTTCATCAAAGCCGGTGAGTACATCAAAGCATGCTATCAACTCCCTCGGTGGAACAAGGCCGCAGGGAAGGAGCAGCCAGGATTAGTCATTCGAAGAGGTAAGGAGTTAGCTGTATGTCTTTCACCAAACTAAAAGCCGCATTACACAATCAGATCGCCAGATGGACGCTGTTACTGACATTGCTCACAGCAATCCAAACCTGTTGGTATTTATTGGCAGAAAAAATGCCGTTGTGGGCTTACACATCTGGAATGATGCTGCTCGCGGTGGTCGTTCAGCTGATAAATATTGTTTACGGCAAAAAGATTGCTGCATACAAAGCGTCACTGACCACGGTAACCAGTGATGAATAAATTAACTCAAGGGTTAATGGTTGTCGTAGTCGTATTGGCAGTTATTGCCTATGGCCTATTCAGCCATTCAGAATCTCTATCAAACAAAGCCGCACAGCTTGCGCGAGACAAAACAGAGCTATCAGGAAAGGTTGAGGTTAAACAAGCCACTATTAACACCATGGCTTATCAGCAATTAACTGCAGCCAAAATAGATGCTCAGTACGTAACGGAGATGAACAATGCAAAATCAGAATTGGAAAAAATGGAAATCGGTGTTGCTAATGGCACTATCGGGCTGCACATCAACGCAACTTGTCCAGG